>JBKECW010000014.1:0-20191 GCA_047975005.1 Bacteroidales bacterium
AATCAAGCGTGTACTCTTGTCCGTCTACCGATACCACGCCTGTACTTCCCACGTTTATAATCCCCACCTCGCGGCGGTCGCAGAAATGTTCCGCCTTCAGAGCATCTACGGGTTCTAGTTTCAACTCCTTGCTCGCAGGAACAGCCCCGCCGGTAATAAAACGCTCAATATGCGAATATACCATGTGAATTTTATCGTTTTCCATTAGCTTTTCCACAAGAAACTCCTTACGGATTCTATCTGTATCATAGGTTTTTACATCCTCAGGATTGTAAGCCCATCGTTCTTCAAAAATTGTAGTCATTGTATTTTAATTTTTATCAAGCACAAATATAATAAATTTTAACGAAGTCCTCACAGAACAGCTTTAGCCGAAATGTAGAGGCAAGGCACACCCCGTCTCTACGAAGACCGAAATCGCCTCACCGAAATACGGGGCGTACACATGGGATTACCCCCTTAATACACGGAGCAAACGCATATAAATTAGGATTATAATATTTGTATGGGTAAAAGTCTTAGCACAAGAGAAAAAGTGATTGCGCACTCTCAGTGCTTGACATGCTCAGGATTGTCTTTTCGGGTTCTATAACTAATAAAGTGAGTAATGACACAAGAAATCTGTCGTACGTTTTAGGCTATAAGCAAGCAGCCGACATTGATACTGTGACGATATGATATTGCGACGAAATGCAAAATGAGTCAAAGCATGCCTTGTCTCTGTACATATAGAAGGAAGGTGGTGGCAGATAAAAACACAATGAAGGTCATTGCAGGAGCTTGCGACGAAGCAATCTTCTGCAACAAGGGACAGGTTGCCACACTAACGCTCGCAATGACGACAAAGCTGCAAAACAGTTTGCAAATCAACAAATATTTTTTTTATCTTTGAGGTCTTTAAACAAAGGAATTAGGCATGAGTGAGAAGGTTATAAAATTTCTGATAGTATTTCATAAAAGGGAAGCCACAAGAACCTACAATGGTGTTTCATTTTCAATTCCTAAAGTTTGTAACAACAGCCACCTTGCTCTTGCATAAGAGACAAATCCCGAAATACAGGGCACACAATGGCACGCCCCTACATTAGAATCATAAACGAATAAACAAATCAAAAATAAAACTGATGAAAACAACAAAACAGCTACTAGTAATTGTCTCTATCTTATTTGCCGCTTGTGCGCCGAAGCAGCAAGAAGCTATCATGCCCGTTCCGTCGACATCGCCGTCGGCAGCACAGCAAAAGCAGATAGACCGTAAGTATGGGATGTTTATACATTTCGGCATCAACACTTTCCACGACATGGAGTGGACAGACGGCAGCAAAGAAGTCTCTACTTATGCGCCAACAAACATCGATGCCGACCAATGGATAAAAACGGCAAAAGATGCCGGTATGAAGTATGTGATATTAATAACCAAACATCATGAAGGCTTTTGTCTGTGGGACAGCCCGCTAACAGAGTACGATGTGGCAAATTCCGGCAACACTACCAACGTTGTCGAGGAGGTGGCAAAGGCCTGCAAGAAATACGACATTGGTTTAGGACTGTATTATTCGCTGTGGGACAGACATATAGACGCAGATGTAAAAGACACTGCCAACGATGCGGCTTACAACAAGTATATGCTTGCACAGCTGGATGAACTAATGGATATTACCGACAAGTATGTACCACTGGTAGAATTTTGGTTTGACGGTGGTTGGAAGAAAGAAAACTACCGTTGGCCGGTGTACGACATCTATCAATGTATCAAGAAACGAGAACCCGACTGCCAAGTTGGCATAAATTGGACAATTGGCTTGCCGGGCGATCCCGACCATCATCCTGTACTTCCTAAAGACCAGAAAGAGGGCTATCCCATTCGTTATTTCCCTAGCGATTTCAGACTTGGCGACCCCCACCTGCCTATCGAGAATGACCCTAAGCTCTTTACTCATGAGGGGGAGACTTACTATATGCCATGGGAGTCAACGGTTTGCATTAGCAAGCGTTGGTTTTACAACACTAAAGACGAGGAATTTAAAAGCATAGATGAATTGGAAAGCATGTACAAGAAGTGTACGGCACAAGACAATATTCTGATATTAAACTGCCCACCAAATCGTGAGGGACGTTTGAGAGACAGGGATGTGGAGATTCTGATAGATCTGAGAAAGAGGTTAGAGTTATAATTCGACCTGTCATTTTGCTGGGATAACAAATAGCCAGGCACTCCGGTGTCTGGCTATTTGTTATCCCAGCCGAGTGCAGTTTGGAACACGTATACAAACTTACTGGCATCATTGGCAGGTCTTGAATCGAAATCTGACGACACGCTCAGCTTTATATAAAAGTTCAGAGGCAGGTCGTATTTTATTGAACTTGCGAGGTCTGCCCTGAAACGTCCCCAGTCAGATATACTGGGATACAGATTCAGTTTAAAAGAGAAATCAATATCCGAATTGCCAACGATGCTCGCTTCTGTCCCACTATACATCTCCATGGAGTTGTGAGCTCCTGTCGAGACATTAGAATATTCCTCGTTATTCCATGCCACACCTAATCCGGTGAGAATGTAGTACAGATTTGAGTTTTTGATATAGCGTCCATACCCTGCCATGCTCGTGTTACGTCTGTTAAGATATTGTTCTTCGTTTTTCAGGTAGTCTGTATTTAGCATCGCAATCCAACCTCGTCTAAGAAAGAATGTAGCGGATAGGCTCCCATCAATTCTGAGGTAAGAGCTAGCATCTTCTTGGCTATTTGATATAACACCTGCATTTAGTGCCGTTCTCCACTTATCTCTAAAATAAGATGCATCTGTATTGAATGATGCCTGACTAAGTTTTTTTGCCGATGTAAAATTGTATCCAAGGTCAAAGCCTGCCACAAATCGTCCATGCCGATTCATTCTTTCAACATGCACAATGTGCGAAATATCAACACGTCCAAATTTGCTGCTGTCCTCTATATATCTCATCACAACCTTCCTATCAACAGAGGCTGTATCAGTATTTAGCTTAGCATTGTACCTTGCTCCATTTTGGAGGGTTATCAAGAAGTATCTATCAGTATACAACTCCTTAACTTTGTCCCATTTTATTGAGAAGTCACTTTTGCTGTATCGTGTTTTGTATGTCAAGATATTTTTGTCGAGCCTCTGAACACGTCCTTTGATACAGTCTTTATTGCTAAGGACAATACTGTCACGATAGTAGTTCTTATATTTATCTTGAGCAGAAAGCGGTTTTGCGAACAGACACAAAAGCACAAGTAAAAATAAGGACGCAAACATAGAATATCTACGTTTTGTTTTTCTGTTTACCGATATACACATATAACAATGTAATAATTACTCACCATTCGCACTTATCTAAAATAATACACCTCTCCTAAAAGCAAACCTCAAAGAGGAGTCAACATTTACTTTCTACAAATAAGTCATATAATTTGTTCAGCACCTTAGTACAAAAATAGGAGTTAATACATTACTGCAAACAACAAGATAATCTTTGCAATTAAAAAACATTTCCTTAACTTAGCGCAATAATCCTTTGAGACACGAAACAAATTTAAAACGAATATAGGATGAACAAACTTACACGTCGCGACTTTATGCGTAACACTGCCATTGCAGGGGCAGGACTGACTATTGTGCCATCAAGTGTAGTGTCTGGTCTGGGACACAAAGCACCAAGTGATAAACTAAACATTGCAGGAATAGGAGTAGGAGGCAGAGGAGCAGGAGTATTAAGCGATATTGCGTCACAAAACATTGTAGCTCTATGCGATGTAGACTGGAAATACTCGGCAAAGACATTTGAGAAATACCCCAACGCTCGCAGATTTATGGATTTTAGAGAGATGTATGACAAAATGGGCAAAGACATTGACGCTGTAATGGTTGCCACTGCCGACCACACTCACTGTCTTATTGCCTCGCATGCTATCACTATGGGTAAGCATGTTTACCTCGAAAAACCACTCACCCACTCTGTATACGAGTCGAGGCTATTGACAAAACTATCTGACAAATATAAAGTTGCCACAACAATGGGAAATCAAGGCTCGTCGGGCGAGGGAGTAAACCTCATCTGCGAGTGGATAGCCAATGGTGAGATTGGCGAAATAACCAAGGTCGAGGCATTTACCGACCGTCCGATATGGCCACAAGGTCTGAACACTCCAGAGACTTCTACTTATTATGATGTATCTCAGCTTAATTGGGATTTGTTTGTCGGACCTGCCAAGATGCGTCCTTTTAACGAGATATATCATCCATGGAACTGGCGTGGCTGGTGGGATTATGGTACAGGTGCACTTGGAGACATGGCATGTCATATTCTGCACCCTGTTTTTGTCGGCTTAGAACTAGGCTACCCCACAAAAGTACAAGGTAGCTCCACCCTATTGCTAAATGACTGTGCACCATCGGCACAGCAAGTAAGACTTGTATTCCCAGAAAGGAAACCAAGCAAAAACATGAAGATCAAGCTGCCCGAGGTAGAAGTAACATGGTCTGACGGAGGAATTAAACCTTTCCTTCCCGAAGGCTGGCCTGCAGGCAAAAACCCCAACAATGCAGGAGGATATGTTTGTTTCCACGGTACAAAAGATAAAATCATTTGTGGATGCTATGGCAAAGAGCCATGGCTGCTTTCAGGAAGGACTCCGAGTGCTCCTAAATTTAGACGTAGAGTAGAAAAATCTCACGGCATGGATTGGGTGAGAGCATGTAAAGAGTCTGCATCTAGCCGCACCGAAACAGCTTCTCCTTTCTCAGAAGCGGGACCATTTAACGAGATGGTCGTTATGGGAGTTCTTGCAGTAAGACTTCAAGCCCTAAACAAAGAGCTTGAGTGGGATGGTGCAAATATGCAGTTCACAAATATATCTGCCAACGAAGAAATTAAGACCTGTGTTAAAGATGGCTTCCACATTAAAGACGGACACCCGTCGTTTGATAAGCATTGGACAGAACCAGTGCCAGCCACAGACTATGCCAACGAGCTCATTAAGCATACCTACCGACAAGGCTGGGAGTTGCCGCCAATGCCATAGCAAACTTGGCGCTAGTGCATAAAAAAGCCCGACAAATTTGTCGGGCTTTTTTATGCACTAGCTTGTATACCTCTATGATAGATATAATTTTCCTATGACCCAAGTAAGAACAGAATCAAAATACACTGGTTATATTTGTCAAATAGTAATTACATAAAATAGTAAGACAATATGAAAAAGATAGGATTATTCTACGGAAGTGACACCGGCAATACAGAAGGTGTTGCAAAACAAGTTGCCGAATTACTTGGCAATAACAATGTTGATGTAATTGATGTATCAAAAGCAGACTCTTCTGATTTTGAGCAATATGACAATCTAATACTTGGAACAGCGACCACTGGCATCGGCGACCTACAAGACGATTGGGACTCGGCGATAGCAAAGCTAAAAAGCGCAAAACTAGACGGTAAGGTTGTAGCTCTATTCGGGCTCGGAGACTCGGCAACATATCCGGATACATTTGTAGACAGTCTTGGGCACATGTACGAAGCAATAAAAGACAAAGGCTGTAAAGTAATTGGGGCCGTATCGACAGAAGGATATGAATTCGACGATTCAATAGCCGTTGTTGACGGACAGTTTATAGGCTTGGCAATAGACCAAGACAATGAAGATGACAAAACAGAGGAAAGAGTTAGCAACTGGGTCGACACTATAAAAAGCCAGTTAGCTTAAACAGCACAAAAGAAATAATTTCTTTTGCAAGCCCCTACCTAGACAAACAATAGGCAGGGGCTTTTTTTCTACATGCCCAACCGATTGTTAATCTTGCGTAGACCTTTGATTTATACTATTTAGCCCTTATTACCCTGAAAAGTTCGCCTATCCACAAAACGGTAGACGTTACTACGATGATAATAGCCCAATCTACCCACTTTAATGGAACAACATTAAACATAATGCCGCCCAAGGTAACAATCAGCCATTGTCCGACTAGAATAACAAGAGCTATCAACATAAAGCCTTTTGATTGCCAGAGATTTGCGAATGCTGACTTTCCCGACATAAATGCTTTAGCATTGAACATGTTCCAAAATTGCAACATTACGAATATAGTAAAGAACAAGGACAGCTCGTAGGCTGTTAATTCGCTCCCTGCTCGCGATAGGTTGAAGAAATTATCAAAAAACTCCCTTGTATTAAACTGAGTCAATGAAGCGATGTCAGCATGCCGTAAGTACTGCATTAGTCCTAACAATAATATGACAAAAATCAGTCCTACACCCAAAATTGCTCTTGCCATCGGTTTGCTTATAATGAAGGCTGATGTCTTTCGTGGCTTTTCGTTCATCACCTTTTCGTTGGGAGGCAAAGATGCTAAGGCCAGGGCTGCAAAAGTATCCATAATAAGGTTTACCCACAGCATTTGTGTGACCGTCAGAGGAGACTCGGTACCCAAGAAAGCCCCGACAAGTACAATTAGACATGCAACAACGTTGATAGTCATTTGGAACAATATAAAGCGCTGAATGTTGTGGTATAATGATCGCCCCCACATCACTGCACGCGATATGCTATGAAAAGAGTTATCAAGAATAGTAATATCACTGGCTTCCTTTGCCACTGATGTGCCATCGCCCATAGACAACCCAACTTGAGCAGCGTTCAGTGCCGGAGCATCGTTAGTTCCGTCTCCTGTAACAGCAACCACATGACTACTAGCTTGCAGCAATTGCACTAGCCGTTGTTTATCCATGGGTCTTGCTCGGGAGAGTATTTTCATGTCTGGCAAACGCTCTGTCAGCTCATCATCGGACATTGTTGCAAATTCTGTTCCCGAGAGGTGATTTTTATCGGTATCGTCCTTTGTCCACAGCCCAATTTGTCGTCCTATCTCCTTTGCTGTGGCAGGAGTGTCGCCAGTAACAATTTTCACCTCGATGCCTGCATTAAGACAAGTTTCTACGGCTTCGGGGACTTCGGGTCGTATTGGATCAGATATAGCCACAATTCCTAGAAAGTTCAGATCCGGACTCACCAGTTGTCCCTCCTTTATATAGGTATTATCATTGTCAATAATCTGATACGCCAGTCCCAATGTTCTCATGGCTTGATTTTGGTACTCCAACAGACTAGCTTCTATGCTTTCCTGCTGCTCTCCTTTGGGAGCGCTCCCATCAGCAACCTCTACCCGATTGCACATTTCCAGCACTATCTCGGGAGCTCCTTTTACATAAAGTATCTTTTTATTAAGAGCTTTGGACCGTACAATTGTTGCCATATATTTGCGCTCAGTAGAAAATGTTAATTGCTCGACAACTTCATTCTCTTCTCGAATGGGTAGATAGTTTACATTTTTGTCGTGTAGCCATAGCAACAACGCTCCCTCTGTCGGGTTACCAAGAGCTTCTATTTTTGTTTCGTCGGAGTAATCCAGATAAGCTGTGGTGTTTGTAGATATACTTTCTTTTATGAGTTTACTGACGGTGTCATCTCTTAATTTTTGATTTGTCAGTCCATAAAATCTGGACTCGTATACCCTCATTTGATTTTGGGTTAGCGTCCCTGTCTTGTCAGTGCAAATAATGGTAGTTGCGCCCATCGTTTCGCAGGCATGCATCTTGCGAACCAGGTTATTAGTCAAGAGCATTCGTTTCATACTCAGCGCGAGACTCAGTGTAACGCTCATTGGCAATCCTTCGGGAATGGCAACAACAATAAGAGTTACCGCTATCATTAGCGATTTTAAGAAATAACTCCCGAATGCTATCCAGTCAAGACTACCAAGATTTGTCGAGCTTAGGTACATTATAATACGACCAACAACGACTAACACTGCAAATGTGTAACTCGCCTTCGTAATTAAATTTGCCAGCTTATCTAGTTGTTTGTTTAGAGGAGTCTCGACACTACTATCAATCTGCGAGCCTTGATATACCTTTCCGTACTCGGTGGCATCGCCCACCATTAACACTTTCATTATACCATGCCCATCTGCCACCATTGTGCCACGCATCGCGTGGTTAGATGGGTATGTTGCGCTTTTGTTGAAGTTTTCAACTTCGGTTGTTTTCTTGATTATTGGTTCTCCCGTTAGGGTTGCTTCGTTTATTTGTAGCGACACTGCCTCTAGCAGCTCACCGTCGGCGGGCACCTCTTCGCCAGTTTCAAGAATAATAACATCTCCGACAACTACTTCTTTTTTAGAAATCTGGCAAACATTCTCGTTGCGTATTACTTTCACCGGAGAGTCATCGTTGACCTGGTTGAGGATATCAAACTTTTTGTTGGCACTTACATTAAACAAGAAACCGGTGAGGGTTGCCAGTATAATAGCAATAAGTATTCCTAAAGGTTCTAAAACAAAACGGATATGTACATTTTCGAACATTATAGCCAGAATCGGCATGACAATTATCGAAATTGAACTAGCAAACAGAATAATAATAGTCCAGCCGTATCTTTTGTAGGCCGTTTTACCATCTTCGATAGTTTTTACTTTGAGAAATCGCATCACAAGACATGCCATCATAATAACAAAAGGAATAAGTACTCCTTTCATTTCCAACATCTCGAAATAAGCGACAAAGATAGAAAGGAACAATGCGCCTAAAAGTATTTTAATGATTGGGTCGCTAAACATTTCGAGGAACTGCGACCACAGCGATTCCTTTTCGGGTGGTGTTAATATATTCTCTCCATGTTTTTTACGACTTTCTAGCACCTCTGCACTAGTGAGTCCGACGTGGTGATGAGTTTCTTCCATAATCAACAAAGTTGATAAATATTTTTAAAATTTCTACCTAATCCATTGTAATCCAAACCATAGCCAACAATAAACTTATCGGGTATTTCTATTCCGACATGATCAATTCTAATATTGTTTCTTAGGGCTTCGGGCTTAAATAACATTGTTGCAGTTACCACTTTTTTCACGCCTAAACCCTCGAGCTGTTTACCAATTTGAAAAAGAGTATTACCAGTGTCTATTATATCTTCAAGAATCACAATTGTTCTTCCCTCTATTTCTTCACCAAAGCCTATCAATTTCTTTACGGTTCCGGTAGAAGAGTCTCCTTCGTATGAGGCAAACTTTACAAAAGATATTTCAGCGCCTTCTATATCTATTTCTTTGAATACATCGCTAGCAAACATAAAGGCACCGTTAAGCACAGCAATAAAGAGAGGCTTTTCGTCTTTTAGCTCAGTGTTTAACCCACATGCAATTCTCTGAATAGCAGATCTTATTTCTTTATAGTCGATAAACTTTTTAAAAGTCTTGTCAAAAATTGTAACTTTGTCAGGCATTTTTTGTCGTATAATCAAATTATTAAAAGGCAAAAATAGTTATTTCAATTGATAGTTGATAATAGGAAATACAATGTTTTGTCACCTAATGTTTAAACTATTCATTGATTTTAGACTATTGGTATGTTATCCGAAGAAAGAATATCTAAAAATTTATATACAATGAAAGCAAGAGTTAGCATAATAATGGGCAGCACCTCAGACATGTCAGTAATGGAAAAGGCTGCGCAGTTCTTCGACGAGATGGAGATTCCATTCGAAATCAATGCCTTATCGGCACACCGCACACCTGCCGAAGTAGAGAAGTTTGCCAAAGAGGCTAAAGAACGTGGGATTGAAGTGATAATAGCAGGAGCCGGTATGGCAGCACATCTACCCGGAGTAATAGCAGCAATGACGACACTCCCTATCATAGGAGTCCCCATAAAAGCGAGCCTTGATGGCATGGATGCTTTGTTGGCAATAGTTCAAATGCCTCCCGGTATCCCTGTGGCAACAGTTGCAATCAACGGAGCCTTGAATGCAGCGATTCTCGCTACTCAGATAATGGCAAACGGCGACAAGAGTCTGCAAGCTAAGGTAGAAAACTACAAGTCAACATTAAAGCAGAAGATAGTGAAGGCAAATGAGGACTTCTCGACATTAAAGTATCGCTATAAAACGAACTAAATGAGCTTTGCATCTACCTCTACATTGCCGGCATCATTTTCGTGGTATGCCATACGTGTTCGTTCCCGCTGCGAGAAGAAGGTAAGTGAAAACCTTAGCCGACAGGGCATCGAGAACTATCTGCCTCTAATAACAGAGGTTCGACAATGGAGCGACAGGAAGAAAAAAGTTACTGTACCAGCTATTTCATGCTACGTATTTATAAGAGTCTGCGACAGCCAGAAGTTGACGGTTTTGCAGGGAGACAATGTAGTAGGTTTTGTGTGTGAGAACAGGATCAACAAAGTTATTCCCGAGCGAGAGATAAATGCAATGAAGCAGGCTTTGTCAAGCAATCGGATAGAAGTATCGTTCATCCAAGACATAGAGATTGGTGAGAAAGTATTAATTGAAAGCGGACCATTAAAAGGTTACGAAGGCATCATAATTAATCGACAAGGGAAACGAAAGTATTTAGTACGTTTAGACAATATTGGTTATAGCATGATTATAGAAAAATAGACAGATTCAAATTACAACTATAAAAATTTGGAAATAGAAACCCTTGTCAGTATCTTTGTCTTTATTAGTAACATCAAACCCTTAAAACAGTATGTTAAAAAAACTACTTATTCTCTCCTGCTCCTTGCTTATACTATTTGAAGTTCAGGCTCAGATGCCATCGAACTTCAAAAATGTGGATGTGCAGGAGTTGTCCGATATGCAGATAAAAAAGGTTAAAGAGCAAATTCAAAACCAAGGGCTCACCAATACCGAAGCGATGGAACTGGCAAAGGCACGTGGAGCCAGCGACCTGCAAATCTCACAGCTAATGACTCGTATCGATGCTTTGTCGACAGAGCAGTCTGTTCCCACAGTTCCGGAGTCAGAGGAGACTAAGGACGACACTCAGACTACAAGCAAGAAAGAGGATGCCGAAGTAGATTTGAATATATTTGGAACAAGTTTTTTCAATAAAAAGGGTTTGACATTCCAACCCAATCTCAATGCACCCGTCAGCCCTTCATATATATTGGGTGTCGGCGATCAACTGACAGTAAATATATGGGGTATCTCCGAACAGACTTACACTTTATCTGTTGGTCGCGACGGCAACGTTGTTATTCCTCGTGTCGGCAGGATAATGGTTAGAGGTAAGACCTTGGCGTCTGTCGAGAAAAGCATAGTTGCCCGCCTAAGTTCTGTTTACAGCGACTTAAACAGCTCTAGTCCACGCACATACGCATCTGTGACACTTTCAAAACTAAGAAATATCAACGTCAATATAATCGGCGATGTTTATATGCCGGGCACTTACACCTTGTCGGGGTCAACGTCTTTGTTCAATGCTCTGTACAATAGTGGAGGACCTAACGCTACCGGGTCATTTAGGAAAATTCAAATTATCCGTGACGGAGAGCAGATAGGCGAGTTTGATGTTTACGATTATATCGTTAATGGCAATACGAATGTCAACATACCATTGGAGGATAATGACCTTATTCTTGTTCCACCCCACCAGAATCACGTGAAAGTGGGTGGAGAATTTCAGAAAACAGGGATATTTGAGATGAAAGATGGAGAAACCGTTGAAAATTTATTGAGCTACACCGGAGGATTTTCTGCCTCTGCAGACAAGAGCATAGTAACAGTCGACAGACTTGGCGACGATGGGCGTTTCATCAAGAGTGTAGATAGCAAATTGTTCGACAGCTTTATTTTAAAAGACGGCGACTCTGTTTCTTGCTCAGGTGCTATTGCCAGATATCAGAATAGGATAATACTCGATGGCGCAGTTTATCGACCGGGAGTGTATGAACTGACAGATAATCTTACATTGAAAGAGCTGATAGAGAAAGCTAGCGGTTTGACCGAAGATGCTTTTATGGGCAGAGTAATAATCTCCCGCCTCAATAGAGACTATACAAAAAAGAGCATGTCCTTAAACCTAGGCAGCGTTATGTCGGGTGATAATGATATTCCACTGATGCGCGAGGACTCAATAAGAGTATATTCCATTTTCGAGCTGGAAGAGAAAAAGGTTGTATCGGTATACGGAGAGGTGCAAAAGCCTACTGCGGTAGATTATCGGGAGGGACTAACACTAATGGATGTAATCACGTCTGCGGGAGGACTTAAAGAATCGGCATCGGAATCCTTTGTTGAGGTTTACAGGCGTTTATCCTACGAAGAAGCCGAACAGGTCTCCGACGATATGGGACATGTTTATTCTTTCTCTATAAGTCGTAATTTAGAACTCGGTGGTGCTGCCGACGAATTTGTTTTGCAGCCTTTCGACAGGGTGTTCATAAAGAAGTCTCCATCTTTCGACGAGGGGGCAATGATTAACATCACGGGCGAGATTAAATATCCGGGAGTGTACTCATTACAATCTAAAAAGGAGAGAATCTCGGATGTGTTGGACAGAGCCGGAGGTTTGACGGAGTATTCATACATGGAGGGGGCGATGATACTCCGCAAGGATTGGGGGACGCCCAAGCAAGAACGTCTAGCCGAAGACATGGCAAAATCAGGAGATAGTATTGGTGTAGCTAGTTCTCAATATAACGAAATAGCAATAGACCTAGCAAAGATTACGAGCAACCCATCTAGTCCGGAGAATATATATCTGGAAGATGGCGACGAGATAATCATCCCTCGCTATAATGCAGTCGTCTCTGTGCATGGAGCTGTACTCAGTCCTTCAGCATCACTTTTTGAGGGCTCAAGCCTAAAGAAATACATCAATAAGTCTGGAGGTTTTGACACCTACGCTAAGAAACGAAAAACTTATGTTCTTTACTCTAATGGCGATGCTGCCAGCACCAAGAGTTTCTTAGGAATAAAAAACTATCCCAAAGTAGAAGCCGGAGCAAAGATTTATGTACCAGAAAGACCAATGGAGGCAAGGAACAAAATCTCTCTTGGGGAAATACTGGGAGTAACAGGAGCGCTAACCTCTGTAACAATGTCTATTGTGTCTTTAATCGTGCTGATAAATCAAAATAAATGACAGAAAACATCGACAATATAAGTATGCAAAATCAGGCTCAAGACAACGAGATTGATTTGTTGGCATTGGCAAAGCAGGTATGGAAGCGTCGTGTTTTCATCATTATTGTCACGGTTGTATTTTTTGTACTTGGGCTGATAGTTGCCATGACCTCATCGAAGATATATACCGCAGAGACCACCTTTATTGTGCAGTCGGCAGAGAGCTCATCAAGAGGAGGCAACTTGGCAGGGCTAGCGTCTTTGGCAGGAGTAAGCGTAGGAGGACAGAGTAGCAGTTCCAACGAACTTAGTCCGGTTTTATATCCAATGATTATTCAGAGTACGCCTTTCCAGCTGAAACTGATGAAGGAAAAATATTCTTATGCCAATTCGCCTGAAGAACTGCCTTTAGAGGATTATCTGGCACAAAACACAAAGTTGTCGGTAATGTCAACGTTAATGAAATACACAATTGGACTACCGGGACTTATCTTCGGGTCAAAAGAGGAGCCCAGCAATAGCGCCATCTCTACAGACAATAAATTGATGAAGCTCACTGAAGATGAGCACCGAGCAAAAAATTATCTAAAGGACAATATATCAGTAGAACTAAACAGCGAGGAGCGTAGTGTCATTCTAACAGCAAATACCGGAGATCCTGCATTATCGGCACAGCTGATTGACAAAACATACGAACTGCTGCAATCTGAAATATTAGACAACAAAACAGCAACGGCAAAACAGAAATTAGAGTATGTGTCCAAGCTCTACGACGAAAAAAAGAAAGAATATACAAAAGCACAGCTAGCTCTTGCCAGCTATAGAGACAGGAACTCCAATATCATTTCTGCCAGGGCACAGACCGAGGGGCAACGGCTAGAAAACGAGTACCAGCTGGCATTTAGCATATTTTCGGATATATCCAAGCAGAAAGAACAGGCAAAATTAAAAGTCCAAGACAATACTCCGATATTGAAAATAATAGAGCCTGTAAGGATACCCGAGCATCCTTCTAAGCCCAATAAGACGCTGATAATTATAATATTTATTTTCTTGGGAGGGATTCTTGGTATCGGGTTTGTATTTCTTCAGGACTTTATAAAAGGTGCAAAAAAGCACTGGAATCAGTTAGACTAAGTTGCTAGAACATTGAAAATCACTACAGACAATCTAGCAAATGGCATTCGCTTGGTTCATCAGCACACAGAATCAACGGTGGCTCACTTCGGAGTAATGCTCTGTGTAGGCATGCGCGACGAAGCCAAGGATGAGGGTGGCATTGCTCATTTTATAGAGCACATGCTATTTAAGGGGACAAAAAACAAGGCTCTTCATCATATTTTTGACACTATCGAGGGAGCCGGAGGCGAACTAAACGCCTATACCACAAAGGAAAACACTGCTATATTTGCATCCTTGTTGGCACAAGACCTACCCGCATCCGTCGAACTACTGTCTGATATTATTTGCAATAGCACTTTCCCAAAAGAAGAAGTGGACAAAGAGAAAACCGTTATTATAGAGGAGATTAACTCCTACAAAGACAGCCCTTCGGAATTGATTTTTGACGAGTTTGACGAAATGCTTTTTGCCGGACATCCGCTTGGTCGCAACATATTGGGAACGAAAAAGTCGGTGGAGAGTGTTACACAAGCTAAGATATTCGACTTTATCGAACGAAACTACACTACCAACAGAATTGCACTCTCGATGGTGGGCAGCACCCCATTTAGTGAATTTAAGCGCTTGTGTGAACAACATTTCGGAAACATTAAACAATCTGAGAGCAAGAGGCTGATTAGTACGGTTGACAGCAAGAGTTTTAATAAGATAAAACGCAAATCTACCTATCAGGCACATACGGTACTAGGAGTACCTGCCTATCCTATCAATCATACCAAAAGACTAGGATTGGTAATGCTTAGCAATCTGCTTGGCGGCTCGTCCATGAACTCCAGACTAAACATGTCAATACGCGAGAAACATGGACTTGTTTACAGTATCGAATCCTCTTACAGTGCTTTCCGTGATGCAGGTTTGTTTAATATATACTTCGGCTGCGATAAAGGAAATTCGAAGAAGGTTATTGAGCTGATTAATGACGAATTTAAAATCCTGCGAGATAAGCCCCTCAGCAATGACGAACTTAAAGCACTAAAAAAACAGTTTATCGGACAAATTGCCGTCTCTAACGAAGACTATGCCGACCTTATGCTAATGCTCGCAAAGAGCATACTTGTGTTTGACAAAGTAGACAGCTACGAGCAGATAGTAGAAAAAGTAGAGCAAATCAGCGCAGAGCAACTTCAAAACATAGCCTGCGAACTACTTGACATGAAGAAATTTAGTGTACTTAATTACAGATAATGCGCTGCGACAGTGCAGATTTTAATGATATTTTGCACTGTATATAGTGTATATTAATGGAAAAACTTTCGAAATAGGTGGTAGTGACAAGACTCAGAAGCAAGTTGCGAATATAGATAAGGTATTCCTGATAAAAGATGATTTAGAGTTTGGACATTCCAATGTTATCACATTGTAGCACTTCAGTTTTTTATATTAGCCCGACTTATCATTATCTTTGACCTGATTATGATTTATTCAAAATGAATTTAGAGAGTTATATAGAACAGCATATTGACCAAGAACCAGAGTTACTCAGAGAACTGACTAGAGCAACAAACCTTCGAGCATTGCATTCTCGGATGCTGTCGGGACACCTGCAAGGGAGGATATTGTCGATGATTAGCAAGCTGATAGCACCAAAAAATATTCTCGAAATAGGAACTTTCACCGGATATTCAGCTCTCTGCCTCGCCGAAGGCTTGCAAAAAGACGGCAAGCTGACAAGCATCGAGATTAACGACGAAATTGCAGAGTTTGCTTCAGAGTTTATCGAAAAGAGTGAGTTTGGGGAACAGATAAACATCATCGTAGGCGATGCTATTGTAGAAATACCAAAACTGCAAGATACTTTTCAACTAGTATTTATAGATGGAAACAAGCGGGATTATTCGGCATACTACGACATGGTGTTCCCCTTGCTGAGCAAGGGCGGAATAATACTTGCCGACAATGTGCTTTGGAGTGGAAAAGTGATTGAAAGAGTTGATAGTAAAGACGAGCAAACTGCCGAGCTTTTGGCATTCAACGAAAAGATCAAAAACGACTGTCGGGCAGAGAAAGTCATTTTGCCCATAAGAGACGGCATAAGTATAATTAGAAAGATTGGCAATGCTTGAAACAGATATTAGCTTGAAGGAACTTCAAGAAACCATTGACAAATGGATACATGATATAGGTGGCGGATATTTCAACGAACTGACCAATATGACCATCCTTACGGAGGAAATCGGCGAGCTGGCAAGAGTAATATCGAGAAAATACGGAGACCAAAAAGCCAAAGACGGAGAAGAGCTTAATCTTGCCGACGAAATGGCAGACATATTGTGGGTATTGGTATGCCTTGCAAACCAGACAGGAGTTGACATGACAGATGCTTTCAGAAAAAACATTGAAAAGAAAACAAAAAGAGACAAAGACAGATTCAGCTGATAATAAACCAAACAAGCAATATCGCAATAAGGGCAACACTTTAAAGAATATGATACCATTAACAGAAAGTATGTGCTTGGGTTTAGAACCCGGAATTGTTTTCAGCCGAATCTCTTTGGTATGAAAACGAAATTCTCATAGAGAATTCAAGCAATGCGTCTACCTTTCTCATAAAAAATATTATATTCGTATTTCAAAAGAATATGTACAAACAAACAGCTTAGTGACAAGAGACAAGGTAGGGCATACATTATAAACACCCATTAATTCAAAAAGATAAAAATATGAACTCACTATTTGATAGATTTAAAGAATACGTCAAAGAGGATTTTGAAAAGGAATTTGACAAGTTTAACAATCCTGCATTGTCAAAAGACGAGCTAAAAACGCTTTACTCCCTACTCGACCTTACATCCTTAAATTCGACAGACACCAGTACCCACATACAACAATTTGTGGAACAAGTAAATAAACCCTCCGACATCGGAAATGTTGCAGCTATTTGTGTGTACCCAAACCATGTGGAAACCGTCAGGAAAGCATTGAAGATAGACGGCATTAACGTCGCATCTGTGGGAGCGTGCTTTCCCTCGTCCATGAGCATGCTAGACATCAAGCTGCAAGAGGTAAGAGCAATACTAGAAGCCGGTGCAGACGAGCTTGATATAGTACTGCCTTTATGGGCATTCTTGGCAGGCGATTATGAATATTGCAGAAAGGAAGTAAGAGAAATAAAGCGGCTAATGACAGGAGGACAGCATCTAAAGGTTATATTAGAGGCAAGTCTATTGACAGATGCCGAGTCGGTTTGGAAAGCATCAGTACTAGCAATGGAAAGTGGTGCCGATTTTATAAAAACATCTACAGGCAAGGAAGGCTCCATAGCACAACCAAAAGATGCGTATGTAATGTGCAGCGCTATTAGGGCTTTTAATGATACAAACTCCAAAACAATAGGCTTCAAACCTGCAGGTGGAATCTCTACTATCGAAACGGCAACTACGTACTACAGACTGGTAGAAAACAAGTTAGGCAAGCCTTGGCTCTCCTCAAAGCTTTTCAGAATCGGAGCGAGCAGACTTGCCAGCACTATAATGAAAGAATATCACAACAATTAATTTATCATCAATCCCATTTATTCTTGTTGCTCACTGCATACTTGCCTCCTCCTGTAAAAAGAAGAGCTAGGGATGCAAAGAAGTATAGAAAGAGCAGTTCATTTGCCAAGCCCCCATGTTCACCCAATGCAAAAAGATTGCTAGAATGAACCATCAGCATGGCAACAAGACAATTAAAAGCCATTACAGCTCCGCCGATCTTGGTTCGATAGCCCACAATCAGCATCAGCGGAGCAATTACCTCGCCCACATATACACCCCACGCAAGAAACGCAGGCAGCCCCATGCTTACAAGCATCCCCTCAATAAAGCCTACGCCATGAATCAGCTTTGCAATACCGTGTAGAAGCATCATCGCTCCTGCACTTACTCTCAATAACAATAGTCCAATATTATTCATTTCCTTGATTTTTATATTTGTGGTATAACGAGATAAAATACCAACTTGTTTCGGGTCTTTACATAGTATTTATCTATAACAGATAAACCTGTCGACCTTGCAACTTCGCACCATAACAGATAAAATATCAGACACATGCCTTATCGGCAAAGGCTTCGCACAAAAAATGCACTTAGTTTTTCCTTTCATCCTATTCAAATAATACTTATCTTGCGACCAATAACAGCGAGGTGTTAATTATCTTGCATAAAACACAAGTAATACAAATCGGTGCAATTTATGTTGCAATACATCTCGTTAAAAATAAAAACGATAGAATAAATTGAAAAAAGCAATATTTTACATCCTCTCCTTCCCTTACAGGATCGGAGTTGGCTTCCGCCATGCCTTATACAATATAGGACTGATAAAGACTCATTCCTTTAATGTAAGCATCATCTCGGTAGGTAACATAACTGTTGGGGGGACAGGAAAAACTCCACACGTAGAATACATACAAACACTATTGAGCAAAGACGGTAAGTATAAAGTCGCTGTACTTAGCCGAGGATACAAACGCAAAAGCAGAGGATTTAAATATGTAGAAATTGACTCTAACACGGAAAGTGTTGGCGATGAGCCACTACAAATAAAACAGAACTGCCCAAACGCAATTGTTGCAGTCAACGAAAATCGCCCCAAAGGAATAAAAAAACTATTAGAAGAGCATCCAGATATAGACGTGGTCTTGCTAGACGATGGATTTCAAAGACGCGACGTAGCAAAAGATTTAGACATCTTACTGATAGACTACAATCGCCCCATACACACAGACACGTGGCTGCCTTACGGCTCACTGAGAGACTCGAAACGTAGGGCGACAAAGGCCAATATCGTAATATACACAAAATGTCCCGATGACTTAAAACCTTATTCACAGAGGCTACTAACAAAACACATCGACACAAGCGGTATGCAATCAGTGTTTTTTACAAGAATTTCATACAGCCCAATACAAGCTCTATTTGGCACCTCAAGTAGCACACCTCAACCCGAAGCAATATTGGCAATATCAGGAATCGCTAAACCAAAGCCCTTTGTCGAGCATATAAAGACTAAGTTTGACACCGAGAATATAAGCGCTCTTCAGTTTCCTGATCATCACAACTTCAGTGAAGCCGACTATAGCAATATTGAAGCAAAATTCAACGAAATAGAAACTGACAATAAAATAATTATAACAACCCAGAAGGATGCAGTAAGAATATTGACAAGCGACAATGTTCCGGAATCGCTAAAAAACTCTATCTTTATGCTTCCAATTCAGATAGATTTTATATCTGAAGAAATGACTAGTGAGTTTAAGAACAAAATATTAAAATATGTTGAAGAAAATAAAGGAAACCGCAGGCTTTATACTAAGTAAGCTGAATGAAAGTCCTAAAATTGGCGTGGTGCTAGGTACCGGGCTTGGAGGACTCGTAAAGGAAATAGAAATAGTTAAGGAATTTCCATACGGAGATATTCCAAATTTCCCGGTATCCACTGTAACAGGTCATGCCGGAAAACTAATATACGGCAAACTCGGAGGTAAATATGTATTGGCAATGCAGGGGCGTTTCCACTACTACGAAGGCTACTCAATGGAGACAATTGCTTTCCCATTTAGAGTGATGAAGGAAATGGGCATAGAAACCCTCTTTGTTTCTAATGCCAGCGGAGGTCTAAACCCAAACTACAAGCTAGGCACAATCATGATTATCAACGATCATATCAATATGTTTGGCACAAACCCTCTGATTGGAAAGAACCACGAAGAGTTAGGACCTCGCTTCCCAGACATGAGCGAAGCTTATGACAAACAGCTGATAAGCAAGGCTTGCGAAATAGCAAAAGCCAATAATATCGAAGTTGAGCAGGGTGTTTATTTAGGACTGACAGGACCGACTTTCGAAACACCCGCCGAATATAGAATGCTAAGAATACTTGGTGCTGATGCTGTGGGAATGTCTACCGTTCCCGAAGTTATCGTCGCTCGTCATTCGGGCATACGTTGCTTTGGCGTATCAATAATAACCGACAGCGGTGTGCCGGGCGAGATAGTAGAAATATCGCACGAAGAGGTGCAGAAGGTAGCTCAAGAAGCAGAGCCAAAAATTTCTGCCATTATCCGCGAACTGATAAAAACAATATAATAACT
>JBKECW010000015.1:0-59028 GCA_047975005.1 Bacteroidales bacterium
AAGGTTTATATTGACCTTACTGGCATAACAAAAAAATATGCAGGCAATAGTCCTTTTCGCTTGGGACCAGTAGATTTACAGGCAAAAGCTCGTTATATAGTCGGGCTTGTGGGCGAAAATGGCAATGGAAAAACAACGCTACTACGTATTATTGCTCAAGACCTTACGAGTACAAGTGGCAGCATAAGATACGACATTGGATATGAGGGCGATAGCCTGTACACGCTACGCAGTATGATGGCTTATGTTCCGCAACGTACGGCAAAGTGGTTTGGTACCTTGAAAGACAACCTGCGCTTTACTCTGGCATGCCATAAATTTCCTGCCGACGAAATAGAAGCACGTATGCTGATGATGATTGCAAGACTAGGATTGTGGCAGTATCAAGATTTGAAGTGGAAGGAACTATCATCTGGCTATAAGATGCGCTTTGAGCTGGCGCGGGTATTACTTACTCGCCCTAAGGTGTTAATTCTTGACGAGCCTTTGGCAAATCTTGATATTTTTTCGCAGCAGATTATACTTGAAGATATTAAGAATATGGCTCAAGCCAACAGGCATCCGATGACGGTATTGCTAAGCTCTCAGCAGTTATATGAGGTTGAAAAGCACTCCGACGAAGTTATCTTCCTTAAGCAGGGCAAGCATAAGGGTACTGTAAATAAGAAAGCTCAAGACTCAGATAATCAGGCATGTGAAATAGTGATAGAAATAGACTGTTCAAATAGTAGGGAAGAGCTGATGAGTGCTTTTGCCGAGTATTCGCCAAAGATTGAGTATAACGGGGGGATGCACATTGTTCACCTAAAAGCAGCAAGCATGAAAGAAGTGTGGAAGGCTCTTGAACAAGGCAATATTAATGCACTGATGGTGAGAGATATAACAAAATCAACACGGCGTTTCTTCAGTCAGTAGCGAGATAATGTGATGAAACGAGCCATGAGACAAGTCTCACACAGAAGTATGATTATAAAAGAAATAAGTACCCCGCCTTCAAAAGGAGGGGATTTAAAAACTTTCCTCCTGCAAAGGAGGAGTACCCGGAGGGAGAGGTGGTGGCTGTTTTGCTTACAGCTTATTGTAAAAATATAAACACCCGCCCTATCAGAATGGCTTTAGTCTAAAAATCTATAAGAATGCAAGTAATAAAAAATATCAATCTTTATCTGGTGAAGAATCACCCGATAATATGGAACACAAGGTTTGTATGGATGATGGTCGTTATCTTCGCCCTACACATTATATCAATCTTAACAGGACTATTGGCTACTGACGCCAAAAGTCTGACTTACTCAAGCGGAATACCTCGAATTTACTTTTCGGGCATTTTTCAGATACAGCTAATCATAGCGGTGTTGGCGTTGGTGTTTTGGATTATTGCATATTTCCGCAACAATGCTCTGAAAAGTATGTATCCATACACTTATTGGAACATTGTAAAGGAGTTTATTTTGCAATTTATTATTTTCTTCGGACTTATCAGTTTTTACGTTCCCGTCGAAATTGGAAGAGACCTGCATATCAGACACAACTATAATCCAAAGGAAGTTGCCGAAGATATACACCTCATAAACAAGGCTATGGCTTTTATTCCTACAAGCGCAAATGACTACGAGATATATAATAGAGCTTATCCGAAGCTATACGATTCGCTGATATTTAGCACAACTAGGGATAATGATACGACGATTGTATTCAAGCTCAATACTATCAATCTGGACGATGACGATTTGGAAGCATTCAGAAATCACACAAGCTATTCAGGTAATGAGCCAACAAGTGTTGTTATAGCTAACGAAGTCGAAGATAAAGAAGCAAAGAGCAAACGCCTCGCAATATGCGGAGTAGCCTTAGACGATGATGATTATAGGGTGTTTACAGACCAAAATAATCTTTTGGTATATAGAACACTTTATAAACAAGAGCTAGACACTCGCAACTCCTTCCGGAACTATAATATTCTTAGTGTACAAATCTTTTACGAGCAATATCCCGAACTTTTGTCGGACATAGGCATCAAGGAACTTCCTCCTACACTTAGGTATAGAAATAACGATTTTTCAAAGGTTTTACAGACACGGAGTGGACTAAATAAATGGGTAATAAAGTTTATGGATAGGAACGACCCTAGAGAGTTTGATGGTCTTATGCAAAGCTGCATAGACGTGCTAAACAAATACGAGATTGGCAATAATCTGGATTTAGTAACATTGAGGAATATATATACCGATAACTTCCAGACAGTGTCCCAATTGACACACAACTATCCAAATGCTATGAACAAGAATATTGCACCAAATCATCGTTATGGTAACTCCACAGAGACCGAGATGATAGAAAACGTTTATATTAGAGAAATAGAACTAAATCATTTCGCTTCCAATCTTTACGATGCTTTTTTTACCTGTATCATCCCTATCGGCACGTTTACAACTTTCTTATACTTTGCTCTTTCTTTGGCTGTATTTGTGCTTATAATACGTGTTTATTCACACAAGACAGTCCTATTCGCCTTAGTATCAGCAGCATTAATTATCATATTTATAAGTTTAGTGTCTATAGCCTCAGACGGAGATCTGAGGAGGTTAATATCAATAGTCGTTTGCCTTGGGCTTGTCGTTTGCGGCTGTCTGCCACTACGCAATTACAACAAGCTGAAACGTGGGGTGGTACAGATTTTATCGCTCACAGCCTTTCCGTTTATGCTGCTTTTTATAGAACAATATATATACTCCGCATTGTATTATAGAAGTGAATTAACATATCAGCGCATACCATTGAGCTTACATTTATTGCTATGGCTAGCATATATTATCATGTTTTTATCAAAAATCCGCAAGTGGCGAGCATCGCCGGGTGGTAAGTAAAAAAACTCTCTATTTGCTTTTTCATATTATGTTATACAAACAAGAAAAGCATCCCCTATTGGAGATGCTTTTCTTTATTTGTGTAAAAGACTATGCTCTACCCTACTACAATATCGACAATCTTTGTATTCTCCGAGACAGAGTCGCCCTCGTTTACAAGGATATTATTTACGATACCATCGTAATTAGAAACAATATCATTTTCCATCTTCATGGCTTCGAGAACAGCAACCGTCTGACCTTTGCTTATTTTTTCTCCTTGCTGCACCCTTATGGCAAGGATTTTTCCGGGCATTGGCGATGCTACACTTTTAGAGTTTGCATTTATTATAGGCTTTGCTGCCGATGCCGTCGTATTGCTATCTGATGATCCACCAGAAACGGCTTCTGCAACAATATCCATTATAGGAGCATCAGCCGCTAACGACTCTCCCTCCTTTGCTATCAGAGTGTTTACATATCCTGCATGCGGAGTAACGATGCTATTTTCCATTTTCATTGCTTCGAGAATAGCAACCGCCTGATTGGTCTCAACCTTGTCGCCCGACTTAACCAAAAATTGTACTATGCGACCGGGCATAGGAGCAATAACCTTTTTGCCTGTAATTTTTGGTTCACTACTTGCAGTTTCAACTTTAGGCTCTTCTGTTTTGGGAGCAGACGCTTGTTTCGCTTCCCACGCAGCTTTCTTCACTCCTTGCAAATAGCCCTTTGCCACCATGGGGAAAAGCTCTAACAACAAAACTTCCTCTTCATTTTCAGCAAGTTTCACACCTCCACAATCTTCAAGAATAGGGTTTTCCTGCATCTTGTATGTCGATGTATTGAAATCGCGCTTATCAGAGTGTCCGCATATTTGTTCGCGAAATTCCGGCTTAATATCAATAGGAGTCTCACCATATTCGCCTTTTACCAAGCTCTTGAACTGGTTTGACACATTAGTGTACATTGCCAAGCCTTTTTTGATATCCATAGCGCAATTTACAGCTTGTGCACCGACTATCTGACTTGTAGGTGTTACTAGAGGTGGCAGACCCGCATCCACTCTGACTTTTGGAATAAGCTTCATGGCATCTTCCAAAATATCTTCTGATTTTAATGCTTTTAGCTGTGCAACCATATTGGTGTACATACCTCCGGGTATCTCAGCTTTCTTAACTAACTCGTTGGGTTTCGGAAAGTTAAAATACTCCATAATAGCTTGACAAGATGCTAATAGCCCTTTCTCGTCATTCTTCTTTACTGCCTCTATCGATTTATCAAATTCAGCATCGATATTAGCAGGGAAAGCATCGGTCAATGGATCAAATGGATTTGGATATTGCTTAACACCATCAACATCAGCCAATTCCTTGCGTATTTCCAAGAGCTCTTTATTGATTTTTGCAACGGCTTCCATATTGACATCCATCTCGATGCCCAACTTCTTTGCAAAGATGTATATCAACTCAATTGCAGGCGCTGCAGGACCTCCGGAGAAGTTCCATATATTGGTGTCTACAATATCAACACCAGCCATAATTGAAGACAAAACCGAGGCTAGTCCGTAGCCCGGAGTACAGTGTGTATGAAAATCGATAGGAATGTTCAGATGCTTTTTAAAGTCTGTAACTAACTTATAAACCCTTGCAGGAGGAATAAGACCACTCATATCCTTGATGGTAATCATGTCGGCACCAAGTTTCTCAAGTTGTATTGCCTTATTCAGAAAATATTGATCTGTAAATACCTTTTCATGACCTTTCTCTGTTTTACCAAAAAGACCTGCAAGCCCCTTTTTCTTAGCAGGTGCAGGATAGTCGGGATCTATTGTATAGCAAACGGCGCAGTCGGCTACGCCTCCGTGCTGTTTCACATATTTGATTGTCGACTTGACATTATTTATGTCGTTAAGAGCATCAAAAATACGCATAATACCTAAGCCCGAATCGATAGATTTTTTGCAAAAACCATCAATAATTTCATCGGTGTAAGGTGTATATCCAAAAAGATTACGCCCTCTAGATAAAGCTGTGAGCTTACTTGCCTCTCCTACTACATTCTTAATAGTCTGAAGTCGTGTCCATGGGTTCTCATTTAGATAGCGCATCACAGAGTCGGGAACGGCTCCGCCCCAAACTTCCATCGCATAAAAATTCGCATCTTTATAGAACGGAAGAACTCTATCTATCTGTTCTTGTTTCATTCTGGTGGCAAACAATGATTGTTGACCATCCCTCAGCGTTAAATCGCGAATTAATAACTTTCTAGCCATGCTTTTTGCAATTTTATGTGTTGTTTTATGTTTAATAACAAAACAAAAGTACTCTACCACGCCAATATACAAAAGACAAGACCATCCTTTTAAAACGCCATTAATAATAGTTTTATCACAAAAAATAAACATTGCTTCCTTTTTTGCTCTTTTAATTTCAATTTTATAGTATTTAGAAGCTTTAATATATTGTGAGCAGGCAGAAAATTAACGTAAAATTCATACAGCCAAACTAAATATAGTCCACCTATAATCGACAATTTGAGGTTTAGAGAGCTAAATATCAACAAATTCTAGCCAATAAACATCTTCGCCAATAAGATATACCTTTCAAGCTATTTTTATAACTTTGCACATGAATCATTGTATAGTAAAGGCTGCCAAATCACAAGACTGGTCACAGATAAAAACTGTTATGACCATACTTAATATAACAAGCAAATCTCAAAAATAGAAATTCATGAAACCTATAATAGTCCAGTTTTTTAAATATTATTTTTTTTGGCTACTCTACTTCACGGTCTTCAAACTACTGCTCCTCGCCTATAACTGGCAATTAGCCCAAGACCTGCCCTTTTCTGATTTGTGGGGGATTTTTAAACACGGAGTTATAATGGATTTGTCGGCATCCGGTTATTTCAGCATACTTCCGGGAGTTGTCATGAGCTTAGGCTTTTTGTTTACTAGCCAATTTTGTTCTTATTTTCTGAAGTATTACACACTCCTAATGCTTATTATCTTGACATTCTTGGGATTAAGCGACATCGGGCTATACCCGGCATGGGGTAGCCGCCTGAATGCTCAATTTCTCATGTATCTCGAAACACCGGGCGGCATTTATGCAAGTCTGAGCTGGTGGCAACTCCTTCTGTTCCTATCCTTATGGATAGGCATTGTTTGGCTAGGCATGTGGATGTACAATCGACTATTGCCAATGCAAAAGATGATTAAAATCAGAACTAAATGGTATACAGCCTTAATGCTATTGATACTGAGCGGAGCATTGATAGTTCCTATTCGTGGCGGACTCAACCGCTCACCTCTCAATCATAGCAGTGTTTATTTCAGCAAGCATCTAGTGGCAAATCAATTTGCCTACAATTATTTTTGGAATTTTATGCATAGCGTGCTCAAAAGCAAAAACAACAGCATTAAGCTAGACTACATGAATATCAAAGAAGCCGAGAACATATTAAAGGAGCATGACAAGACCAACTTGCAAGCTCCGCAAATAATAGACACTCTCGCTACAAAACCTATTAATATAGTCCTTGTAATGCTCGAAAGTTTCTCCAACAAGATAATTGAGCCACTTGGTGGCATGCCAGACATCACTCCTTGTTTAAACAGCTTTTGCCACGAGGGCATAGCATTCAAGAATTTCTATTCCACTGGCAATCGCTCCGACAAAGGTATGTCGGCTCTTATCGGTGGTCGTCCTTCGGACATGAACAAACTTACTGCCCTAGTTTTTCCCGACAAAATGAGCAAATTGGATTATTTCCCCAAATATTTTGCTGACAAAGGATATAGCATGTCATTCTTCTACGGTGGCGATGTAAACTTCTACAATACTCGGGCAGTAATGCTTCAGTCAGGTATCGAAAAAATTGTATCCAAATCTGATTTCTCTCTTGAAATAGGTCTAAAACAGAAATGGGGAGTTCCCGACAATTATCTATATGACCGCTTACTAGAAGATCTGAAACAAGAAAAAGAGCCTTTCTTTAGCATGGTCTACAACATCAGCAGTCACGAGCCTTTCGATATTCCGGAATACAAAAAAATTGAGGGTAACAGCAACGAGAAGAAATACCTAAATGCAGCCTCTTACTCAGACAGTTGTCTGGGAGCATTTATCAATTCATTAAAAGAAGCTCCTTTTTGGGACAACACTTTGGTAATTATAACAGCCGACCACACATCTATAGAACCGGGACCAAGTAACATTACTGAACCCGCCACCTATCGCATACCTCTTATTTTTATCGGAGGAGTTATTAAGCCGCATCCCATCAACGAACGCTTCGGCAATCAGAACGATTTAGCCCCCATGCTACTAAAACAATTAGGATGGCAACACAAGCCCGACCTTTTATCAAAGGATTTCTTGATTGACGACAGTTACGCTTTTTATTTCAGAAGCGAAGGCTGGGGATATATGTGTCCCCAAATGGGCTGGTTTATGAATACAGACACCAAATCACAGGACTTTTTCTATAATAACACTCCATCCAAAACCGATTCGGTAGTAAATTTTGCAAAGGCATACGTCCAATACTTGCACGATGCGCCATTGGACGAGATGTAGGAATTTGCACCCGTAGGGGCGCACCCATGTGTACACCTTGTATTCCAGATTGAATATTGATTCGCCCTTTCCTGCCACCTACGTTTGGGTGCATTGAGTTTGGGTTGTGATGTTAAGCGATGGTCAGTTTGCCCGGATTTTGTCCCTCCGGGTTCATAAATCATATGTCATTATTTACTATATTTGCACGTTTTATGGCGGTGTGATATTGTGCAATCCGTCTAATTCATAGAATATTGATAAAAAAGATTGAATGAATAATTACAAAAGAACATTGATTACCTCTGCACTACCCTATGCCAACGGCCCCGTACACATCGGACACCTTGCAGGAGTATATGTACCGGCAGATATTTACGCCAGATACCTAAGACTAAAGGGCGAGGAAGTATTATTTATAGGCGGCTCGGACGAGCACGGAGTGCCGATCACATTAAAAGCTAAAAAAGAAGGGCTTACGCCACAGGATATAGTAGACAGGTACCACAATATTATAAAAAAATCATTTGCCGATTTTGGTATTTCCTTTGATGTTTACTCCAGAACATCGGCAGACATTCATACAGAAACAGCCTCTCAATTCTTTAGGAAACTCTATGACGACTCCAAGTTTATAGAGAAGACCAGCGAACAATTTTATGACGAAGAGGCGCAGCAATTCCTAGCCGACAGATATATCATAGGCACATGCCCAAAGTGCAAGCATGACAAAGCCTACGGCGACCAATGCGAAAGCTGCGGAACATCACTCAATGCGACAGACCTGATAAATCCGAAGTCTGCTCTAACAGGAAACAAACCTATATTAAAAGAGACAAAACATTGGTATTTACCACTGGACGAATACGAGGCGTGGCTGAAACAATGGATATTAGAAGGGCATCAGGAATGGAAGCCTAATGTATACGGACAATGTAAATCATGGATAGACAGCGGCTTGCAACCACGAGCCGTAACCCGAGACTTAGACTGGGGAGTTCCTGTGCCGATAGAAGGAGCCGACAAAAAAGTACTTTATGTGTGGTTTGATGCTCCTATCGGCTACATATCGGCAACACGAGAATGTACCGATGATTGGGAAAAATGGTGGAAAGACGAAGACACTAAAATGCTTCACTTTATTGGTAAAGATAATATTGTCTTCCACTGTATCATATTTCCATCCATGCTAAAAGCACACGGCGACTATATTCTACCAGAGAACGTGCCTGCCAATGAGTTTCTAAATCTTGAAGGCGATAAAATATCGACCTCTCGCAATTGGGCAGTATGGCTACACGAATACTTAGAAGACTTTCCTAACAAAGAAGACGTGTTAAAATACGTACTCACAGCAAATGCACCCGAGACCAAAGATAACGACTTCACTTGGAAAGACTTTCAGGCAAGAAACAACAACGAGCTAGTAGCTATACTAGGCAATTTTGTCAACCGCACTCTTGTCCTCACCAATAAGTACTATGACGGGGCTACTCCCAAAATTGGAAAGCTAACAGAGTTTGACCAAGCAACATTGACAGAACTTAAAGGAGCCAAAGATTTAATAGAGAAAAGCCTGTCGCAATATCGTTTTAGGGAGGCATTAAAAAATGCAATGGATATTGCACGTCTAGGCAATAAGTACTTAGCTGACTCAGAGCCTTGGAAATTAATAAAAACAGACGCACTACGAGTAGAGACAATAATGAACATCTGCTTACAAATAACTGCAAATTTGACCGTTGCCTTCGAGCCTTTCATGCCTAAAAAGATGCAAGAACTGAGAGACATGCTCAGTATAGAGTTTCTGACTTGGGACAAACTAGGGAACGAAACCCTACTACCAGCAGGACATAAAATAGGTAAAGCCAACCTTTTATTTGAGAAAATAGAAGACGAACAAATTGAAGAACAAGTAAATAGACTGGAGAATACTAAAAAACAAAATAAAGATACAGACTTTGAACTTCCCTCCATAAAAGACGCTGTTAATTTCGAGGACTTTATGAAAATGGATATAAGAGTGGGGAAAGTCTTAGAGTGCGAGAAGGTTCCAAAGACCGATAAGCTATTGAAATTCCTAATAGACATAGGTTGCGAAAAACGCACTGTTGTTTCGGGAATAGCCGAGCATTACAATGCTACTGATTTAATTGGCAAGGAAGTATGCATGATTGTAAATCTAGAGCCTCGCAAAATCAAAGGTATCGAGTCTTGCGGCATGATATTATCGGCAGCAGACAAAGACGGTTCACTAAAGGTAATAAGCCCCCAAGTGGATGTGATGCCGGGCAGTACAGTTGGCTAAAACATAAATAAAAATAAATAATTTAAAACAGAAATATTATGAAAAGGATTATTTTAATGACCTGTTTGTCGATAATATCTTTACAATTGGCAATAGCACAGGTAACCTATTATCTTCCCAGAACGGTAATAAGCGTAAAAGTTGAGGTCGAGGGTGAAATCTTTACAGCTGGTCCATACGCCAGATATGCAGACAAATATCTGGGGATAAAGAATGCAGGGCTATACAACTCACAAACATGGAAGATTGCAAAAATTGAATTGTCTTCATACAACGAGGCAGATGCAACAGTAGCATACAGTTCTCCTAGCGGCATTCCAATATCCTTAGCATCCAACGGCTGCTTGTCGGGTGTTAATGACTCTTATACAGGTGAGGTAATTTATAATAACAATGTTACTTCCGATTTCTCTGTTACCGACAATATTACCTACGAAAGTTTCACAAATCTATCACTAGAACCATTTTTTCAAAAGGGCGATTCTACGACTAGCTATAAGACTGTTTCTAAATCAGAAGAACAAAAAGCATACGAAGCATCAAGAGCAATATTAGAAGCAAGGACAAAGGGTTGGCAAACGTGGATTTCAGACAGTGGAGACCTTCCTACAGATGGCGAAGCATATAAAACAGTCGCAAAAGAATTACAAAAGTTTGAATCTGACTACACTGCCCTTTTTGTAGGAAAGAGCAAAACCGTAAAAAGAGTATACACATTCTCGTATGCTCCGGATGCCGAAGGCTCAAAAGATCAAGTTTTATTTAGATTCTCAAACGAAAGAGGAGTATTAGACTCGAAAAATATTTCTGGCGACCCCGTGTCTATCAGCATTACAAAAACCAACTCTGTATCCGATTCAAACAACAACAGCACCAGTGGTATATTCTACAGAATACCCGGCTCTGGCAATGTATCTATTGCAAAACTGGGAAGCATTATAGCCAAAGCATCAATGCAAATACTACAATTGGGCAACACTATAGAACTCCCCGGCACAATGCTCACCGGAGGATACAAATTAAGATTCAACCCCAACACCGGATCGTTGGACAAATCGGAGCGCGTAGCATCGTTTACAGACGACAAGAGAAAATAATATAAGAATATACAAAAATGGCTGATTTTTTTTATCAAAAACCCTTTCCCATCAAGGAAGACACAACTTCTTACAGAAAACTAGACGGAGATTACGTAAGTACCGTAGAGTTTGAGGGAAAGAAAATTCTAAAAGTAGACCCCAAAGGCTTAGAGCTTCTTGCTAAAGAGGCATTTCATGATGTTTCTTTTTATCTTAGAAAAGCACATTTAGAGAAACTAGCACTTATCTTAAATGACCCCGAAGCATCAGACAATGACAAGTTTGTTGCCCACACAATGCTACTGAACCAAACAATTGCGGCATCGGGCGAGCTCCCAACCTGTCAGGACACCGGCACAGCAATAGTAGTAGGTAAAAAAGGCGAAAGGGTGTGGACTGGTGCTAACGATGCCGAGTTTCTTTCAAGAGGTATCTTTGAGACCTATGCAAAAGACAATCTGCGTTACTCTCAGGTCGTTCCCTACACAATGTTTGAAGAGAAGAACACCGGCTCTAACCTGCCTGCCCAAATTGACATTTACTCTGAAGACAGCGACAAATATGAATTTCTATTCTTGACAAAAGGTGGAGGCTCTGGCAATAAAACTTATTTGTATCAGCAAACTAAGTCGCTTCTAAACGAGAAAAATATGGAGAAGTTTGTCCGTGATAAAATCAAAGATTTAGGGACATCTGCTTGCCCACCATACCACTTGGCATTTGTCATAGGTGGCACTTCTGCCGAAGCAACGATGGCCGCTGTCAAAAAAGCGTCTGCAGGCTATTACGATCATCTTCCAACTTCGGGAAATGACGGTGGACAGGCCTTTCGTGATTTGGAGTGGGAAAAACGCATTACAAAAATCTGCCAAGACTATGGCGTAGGAGCACAATTTGGCGGAAAATATTTTGTACACGATGTTCGTGTAATACGCATGCCCCGCCACGCTGCCTCATGCCCTGTGGGAATGGGAGTAAGCTGTAGTGCAGACCGAAATATCAAGGCAAAGATAACTTCAGATGGTATATTTTTGGAGGAACTGGAAAAGAATCCCGAACAATTCCTACCCAATCAGGCACCAGGCATGACTCCTCCCGTTGAAATAGATATAGATCAACCTATGGAGAAAGTTAGAGAAATCCTTGACAAATATCCCGTTAAAACGAGATTAAAACTCAGCGGAACACTCATTGTAGCTCGTGATATTGCACATGCCAGAATCAAAGAAATGCTAGACAATGGCGAAGCAATGCCTGAATACTTCAAAAATCATCCAGTTTACTACGCTGGCCCTGCAAAAACACCTCAGGGGATGGCATCGGGAAGTTTCGGTCCTACTACTGCAGGCCGAATGGACCCTTATGTCGACGAGTTCCAATCGTTGGGTGGTTCAATGATAATGGTTGCCAAAGGCAATCGTTCTCAAGCGGTTACCGATGCATGCAAAAAGCATGGTGGATTTTATCTCGGATCAATCGGCGGGCCGGCAGCCATTCTTGCAAAAAACAGCATCAAATCAGTTGAAATTGTTGACTTTGAAGAACTTGGCATGGAGGCAGTAAGAAAGATAAGAGTAGAGGACTTCCCTGCATTCATAATTGTTGACAATAAAGGAAACGATTTCTTTGAGGAATACAAATAAAGTTTGTTACTTTGGGACATTATTTCAGAGAAGTAATAATGTCCCAAGAAATATTTAATTTAAGTAAAAACGTATGAGATTCAAAAATTCTATTTTAATGTTATTTGTTGCTATACTTGTTATAACAAGTTCTTGTGCAACATCTGGAACAACAAGTGTATCAGACGCTACAAAAACTGTTGAAAGCGTATCTATTAAGAAAAATCTATTCAATGGTACATGGGTAGTGAACAGCGTAGACGTTGATCCAGGGTTAAAAAAACTTGCATCCAATGTAACAGTGTTAGGAGAAGGCGATGTGTCTTGTTTTCAGGGTAGCACTTGGCATCTGATATCCAACAACAACACAGGTACATACACCCTACCAGAAAGCAGCAAGTGCTATGCCACTACTAGAAATATTGTTTGGTCTGTATTAGGCAATAGCTTTAGATTCAAGGTGGTTGACGAAGGAGTAAAAGCAAAAAATGTTACAGTTGGTTACGATTTTGAAATCGTTAATGCAACTGAGGAATTTATAAGCCTAAGAACATCTGTGATGTTTCTAAATAAGCAGTGCCCTATAACACTAAACATGACAAAACAACCCAAAAAGTAATTTGAAATTGTTATAACTGCAATGAGATTATTCACAAAATATCAGTTTAAATATTGACAATATTTCACAAAACACTAAAGTAAAACACAAAGACATGAGAAATTTAGTTATTAAGTACACCTCGATACTTTTAGCAATCGGTGTATTAGCATCGTGCGCAAGCATGAACAGCACACAAAAAGGAGCTGGAATTGGTGCTGGCGGTGGTGCCGTAATTGGAGGGATAATTGGAGCAATTGCCGGAGATGAGCAAGGCGCATTATTAGGCGCTGCCATAGGAGCTGCTGTAGGAGGAACAACTGGCGCCATAATAGGCAAGCAAATGGATAAGCAAGCGCAAGTAATAGAAGCAACAATTCCAGGAGCAGAAGTAGAGAAAGTTAACAATGGCGAGGCTCTAGAGATTACTTTTGATGGAAATCAGGACGGAATAACCTTCCCCACCAACAAGTATGACTTAAATGAATCGTCTAAAGCTAATCTAGCCAAGCTTTCCAGTATATTTCAAGAATTTCCTGATACATATCTAAGAGTTAAGGGCTACACAGACGATGTAGGTAAAGAAGAATACAACATGACTCTATCTAAAAATAGAGCTGAGTCTGTAAGCAACTTCCTACTAACACAAGGGGTTGAGCAGGTTAGAATTGAAACTCAGTGGTTTGGCGAGACTCTACCAAAAGTTGCAAACGACACTCCGGAGAATAGAGCTAAGAATCGTCGCGTGGAGGTTCTGATAGTACCAAGCCAAAAAATGGTAAATGAAGCACAACAGGCTGCTGGACAATAAAGAAAAGTAATTTGAAATCACAAAAAAAAGGGAACTGAAATTTCAGTTCCCTTTTTTTGTGATTTATTCCAATCTATTTATCCAAAAGATTTTTCATTTCTTCGTATTTTGCAGTATCTCCAACTCTGTAATAAATATTTTTCAAGTTTTCAATACAAGAAGAATCCTCAGGCTTAATCTTTGCTGCCTTCTCAAAATAAGGAATAGCTTTTTTGAACTCCTCTGCCGACTCTTTTTTCAATCTGTCATATCCTGCATTGTCAGAAAGATCTAGTTCATTAGTCTTTTGATCTAGCTGAACACCTTTATTGTAGTATAGAGCACCGATGTTGTAATAAGCGTCAAAGTATTGATCGTCTATCTCAATAGCTTTAGTGTATGCACTTAGTGCCTCATCAACATTTTCTAGTTTCTCTTGCAATGCTCCAAGTGCAAAGTAATATGTCTTGTTAGAAGGATCTTGGTCAATTGCAAGTTTCAGGTATTTAACGGCTTCTTTGCTCTTACCCTGATTTATGTAAATATTAGTCAATGCTCCTAAAACTCCAACATTAGATGGATTTTTTTCAAATACACTTTCAAAGAATTTAATTGCCTCGTCTTCCTTTCCAGCTTTTATATAAGAGTCACCTATAATTTGATAGCAATTGTCTGCCTGATAACCATAAGATGCAGCCTTTTCAAAATAAGGAATGCACTCTTCGTACAATTCTGCAGTATATCCAGTTAACCCGGTATTGTATATTGTGACAGTGTCAATAATAGCATCGTCTTTCATTACCGAGGAGTTGTCAATCTTTTCTATTTCTTGAAAAAGTCTAAATGCTTCTACATAATTTTTCTCTTCATTATACTTTGCTCCGGCAGCATTCCCAAGGTCCTGTTTAAATAAGATCAATGCCTGTTTTAGCTGATTTGTATAGCGTCCTTTCTCATCCAAATCGGCTGCTTTAAGGTAGCTTTCCGAAGCCTTCTTTAGTGGTTCTGAAACAAGATTCTTAGTCTTCGCATCTTTCCCAAGCGCAGAGTATATCTGTCCTGCAATCATCCACGTATTTGGCCATGCCATCATCTTCTCGTCTTTTCCTTCTAAGGCGGACTTTAGTGTTTCATAAGCTTCCTTGACATTACCTTGGTCAAGTTTACTTTTTGCTGATGTAACCTTTCCTTTCTGTGCAAAAGTCGATACAGAAAAGATAAGCATTAGTGTTATAATCCCTAGTTTTTTCATATCTCAAAATTTTTCAGTTATTAATTATCTCCTTCATTATTAAATTCATCATTAGCTGGCGACTCACCGTCATTATTTTCTTCTTCTCCATCGTTGCTCACACAAGTTACAGATGCTATTGAGTCTCCATTTCGTAAGTTTATCAATCTTACTCCTTGTGTTGCTCTTCCCAGTACTCGAAGGTCGGCAACATTAAGTCTGATAGTAAGTCCATTGACCGTAATAATCATAAGGTCATTCTCGTCGGTAACGGTCTTAATTGCTATGAGTTCTCCGGTCTTCTCCGTAACATTCATTGCCTTAACGCCTTTTCCGCCACGGTTTGTTATACGGTATTCTTCCACTGCCGAACGCTTGCCGTATCCATTTTTAGCAACCACCATTACTTGTTCGCTTGGGTCAGACACGCACACCATACCTATCACCTCATCGTCTGCGCTTCCCAAGGTTATACCTCGCACTCCCGACGCAGTTCTGCCTACCGAACGAACATTTGATTCGTTAAATCTAACACATTTTCCAGACTTAAGGGCAAGCATTATCTCATTTTCTCCATTTGTAAGACGTGCTTCTAATAATTGGTCGCCGTCTTTTATGGTAATTGCATTCACTCCATTTTGGCGTGGACGAGAATAAGCCTCCAAAGAAGTCTTCTTCACAGTACCGCGCTTTGTTGCCAAAATTATATGGTTGTTGTTTATATACTCCTCATCCTTGAGCCCTTGCACAGGTATAAAGGCAAGTATCTTATCATCGGCTTCTATCTGAAGTAGATTTTGTATCGCCCTACCCTTTGCATTTTTAGCTCCTTCAGGAATTTCATAAACCTTCAGCCAAAAACAACGTCCTTTTTCACTAAACAGTAATAGAGTATTGTGCATTGATGCAACAAAAATATGCTCAATAAAGTCGGCATCTCTTGTTGCTCCTCCTTTTGATCCTACTCCACCACGCCCCTGTGACCTAAACTCTGTCAGAGGTGTACGTTTTATATATCCCAGATGGGAAATGGTGATGACCATATCCTCATCGGCATAAAAATCTTCGGGATTAAATTCTTCGGCAGTAGGGATTATTTCGGTTCGTCTTTCGTCGCCATACTTAGCTTTAACCTCTTCCAGCTCCTCTTTGATTATGTCCATCCTCATATCTTCATTTGCAAGGATAGCCTTCAGATGCTCTATGAGTTTCTTAATTTCTTCGTATTCAGCTCTTAACTTTTCTTGCTCAAGACCTGTAAGCTGACGAAGGCGCATCTCAACGATAGCTCTCGACTGAATATCGGACAGGCTAAATCTCTCCATTAATCTATTACGAGCTTCTTCGGGAGTCTTTGACGAACGAATAATCGCAATAACTTCATCTATGTTATCGCTTGCAATAATTAATCCTTCAAGGATATGTGCTCTTTTCTCTGCTTCGTTAAGCTCGTATTGAGTACGACGTACAACTACCTCATGTCTGTGGTTGACAAAATGCTTTATCATTTCCTTAAGATTCAGCAACTTGGGTCGACCACCGACGAGTGCAATTGAATTTACGCTAAAAGATGTTTGAAGTGCTGTATACTTATAAAGTTGATTGACAACGACTGACGCCATAGCCTCTCTCTTTACATCATACACCACTCTAACGCCCTGTCTGTCAGACTCATCATTAACATTAGAAAGCCCTTCTATTCTTTTCTCCGACACCAATTCGGCAGTACGTGCAATCAGCTCTGCCCTATTGACCTGATAAGGTATTTCGGTAATAACGATTTTCTCGCGACCATTGTCTGTGGTTTCAATTTCCACTCTACCTCTAATCACTATTCTTCCACGACCTGTTTCGTAGGCATCTTTAACACCCTGATACCCATATATAATACCACCTGTTGGAAAATCAGGAGCTTTAATGATATCGATGAGTTCCGATATTTCTATATCTCTGTTATCAATATACGCAATAGTGGCTTCTATTGTATCGGTTAGGTTATGAGGCGGTATATTTGTAGCCATTCCGACAGCAATACCCGAGCCTCCGTTCACCAGTAGATTTGGTATTCTTGTCGGCAATACCACAGGCTCTTGCAGAGATTCGTCAAAGTTAGGTTGGAAATCAACTGTGTCCTTATCTAAGTCTCGCATTGTTTCTTCGGCTATTTGTGTAAGTCTCGCTTCCGTATAACGCATTGCCGCAGGCGAATCTCCATCCATCGAGCCGTAGTTTCCTTGTCCGTCGACAAGCAGGTAGCGCATTGACCAGCTTTGGGCCATACGCACCATTGTCATATAAACAGAGGAATCTCCGTGAGGGTGATACTTACCAAGTACCTCTCCGACTATCCTCGCAGATTTCTTATAGGGTTTGTTGGAGTTATTACCCAACTCATTCATTCCAAACATCACACGACGGTGAACAGGTTTCATTCCGTCTCTTACGTCAGGAAGAGCTCTAGCCACAATAACCGACATTGAATAGTCAATGTAGGCAGTTTTCATCTGCTCTTCTATGTTCACCTTTACAATTCTTTCTTCAGACTGCATATGTTTTCTTTTAAAATCCTTTTACTCTTTATCTACAAATGAAATAGTCATTCCAAATAGGGATGACCACAACCGTACAAAGATACAAAAAATAGAACTACAAATAAGACTGCATAAAAGCATTTTTCAACAATGTACAAAACTCAAATAGCAAAGCTCATCAAAACCGAGTGCACAACACTGACTATCAAGCTAATACACAACACCAGACTAAAGACTAAGTGTTAAAATCTATCTAACTATACTGACACAACAGTCATTACTGGGGCGACAAGCTAAATCACAACGGACAAGTGCCGCACGAAATACTATTACTGACATTTAATTTATTTTTATCCGTCAGCGCCTATCTATCACAGATATCCTCCACACCTGAGCATCTCTGTACTCGGGTTCCTCTTACATTGTTTTTCGCTTAGGAAATTCTTTAATTTCTAAATCCTTGATATTGTCTTTCTCGATTGCAAATCGAACACAAGTACAGATTTTATGCCAGCCGTAGAATCCTGCTGCTCCCGGATTTATATGCAACAAGTTCAGCTTATCGTCGTAAATCACTTTCAGAATATGAGAATGTCCAGAAATAAACAATCCTGGGGGTCTATCAATCAATTGCGACCTTATCTTGCCGTCATATTTTGGAGGATAGCCACCAATATGAGTCATAAACACGTCAATATCTTCGCACATGAATCGCTCAACTTCTTCACATTGAACTCTTATATCTTGCCCGTCGATATTGCCATATACAAACCTGCAGGGCTTGATAGCTCTCAACTCTTCCAAAGCCTCTAAATTACCAATATCTCCTGCGTGCCATATTTCATCTACATCTTCAAAGAAGCTCTTAACAGCATCATTTATGTGACCATGTGTGTCAGACAAAAGACCTATTCTTCGCATGTCTACAGGCTTATTACTTTCGGACTACAAAGTTGTAGTTCTATAATATCTTTCATTGTACACGCTTTCCCGACTTCCAATTGATCGAGCATATCAAAACGGTTCAGACAGGTTTTGCAAGCAAGAAGCGTACAACCGCGCTCCTCTGCTCTTTTGAGAACCTCCAACACCACCGACGATTTATGCAATAGTTTTACACCTTCGTTGTAAAACACTGCAAACTTCGGCAACTCATCGCTCTCCTCAAGTATAGAAAAATAGCTACTTATCAAAATGAGACTTAACTCCTTGTCAGACCCGCATCCCATCCCTTCAGATGTAATTTGCAATAAAAAATCATTCCTCATGCCTATGTTTATTCTTGATTATCTTGCCTACTCTATAACGCCACTACACAGGAATCAAAGCACGACTGCTTTATAGACCAATGTGCAAAACGAGAACAAGCAGGGACACTTAATATCGTGATGCAAATATAGCTTTTTATAAAAGAAAATAAGGGGCTCTATGAGAAAGAGCCCCTTATATGCAAACGTTGTAATACCGGTAATTATCTGGTAAACAACAATTCTCTATATTTTGGCAATGGCCAAATTTCGTTATCGACAATAAGTTCGAGCTTATCTATATGATATCTTATTTTATCGAGGAAAGGAGCGACTTCGTTGCTATACGCATACGACATCTCTCTTACGCTTTCAATAACATTAGCTTTCTTTCTGGCATTTACCATTTCGGTTACTTCGGCCTTGACCGCCTCGATATGCTCTGACATTTTCTTTATAAGGTCCTTTCTATTTGTCGCCAGTTTTTCGTACTCGTCTTCGCCAAATATTTCCTTCAAGCCCTTAACATTTTCAACCATAGACGTCTGATACTTAATAGCCGTAGGAATAATATGATTTATTGCCAAATCACCCAATACTCGGGCTTCGATTTGGATTTTCTTCATATACTTCTCATGCTCCACTTCTGTTCTACCTTCTAACTCTTTCTGGTTAAAAATTCCTAAGCTCGTAAACAACTCCCTAGAGTGATCTGTCGTATAGGCATCCATTGCTTCGGGAACGGATTTCACATTAGTGAGACCTCGTCTTTCTGCCTCTTCTACCCACTCTTGACTATATCCATTTCCACTAAATCGCACTTGCTTCGACTCTATTATTAATCGTTTAAGCACCTGAAACATAGCATCATCCTTACTCTTCCCTCCATCAATAAGCTTATCGACATCGATTTTAAACTGCTTTAATTGTTTTGCCATTGCCGCATTGAGAGCTATCAACGCAGAGGCGCAATTTGCCGATGAGCCGACTGCACGAAACTCAAAGCGATTTCCGGTAAAAGCAAAAGGCGAAGTACGATTCCTATCTGTCGTATCCAACAGAATTTCGGGGATACGCCCAATATTCAATTTAAGTGCCGTTTTTTCATCTGGCGTAAGAGGCTTATCACTGACTGAACTTTCCATCACGTCCAACATTTTAGAAACTTCAGAGCCAAGAAACACCGAAATAATCGAAGGTGGTGCTTCGTTTGCACCAAGTCGATGTGCATTTCCGGCTGTCAGAATGCCAGCCCTTAGCAAGTCCTGATTGTCAAGAACTGCCTTCAATGTATTTATCACAAAGGTCAAGAACTGCAAATTTGCCTTAGGTTTATTTCCCGGCTTAAACAAGTTGACTCCTGTGTCTGTAATTAGCGACCAGTTATTGTGTTTTCCTGACCCATTCACACCTTTAAATGGTTTTTCATGGAACAGCACTTCAAAATCATGCTCATTTGCAACCCGCTTCATTATATCCATGAGGATAAGATTATGGTCGTTGGCAAGATTCATTTCCTCAAAAATAGGAGCTAGCTCAAATTGATTTGGAGCCACCTCGTTATGACGAGTCTTTGCAGGAATACCAACTTTATAGCACTCGTCTTCGAGGCTACGCATAAATGCCGACACCCTAGGAGGAATCGATCCAAAGTAGTGATCGTCTAGCTGCTGATCTTTTGATGAAGAGTGTCCCATCAGGGTGCGCCCCGTCAGCACTAAATCAGGACGAGCTCTGAATAACGCTCTATCCACCAAGAAATATTCTTGTTCCCAACCAAGTTGCGGGTTTACTTTATTCACATTCTTATCAAAGAATCTACAAACATCTACTGCGGCTGCATCTACTGCGGCAATTGATTTTAGCAGTGGCGCTTTATAGTCTAGCGCTTCGCCTGTATACGATATAAATATTGTCGGGATACACAGTGTTGTTCCTACTATAAATGCAGGCGAGGACGGATCCCATGCGGTATAGCCTCGCGCTTCGAATGTCTGGCGAATACCTCCATTAGGAAAAGACGATGCATCCGGCTCCTGCTGAGCCAATAGGCTTCCGGAGAACTCTTCTATAACCCCTCCAGCATCCGACATATTGATAAATGCATCATGTTTCTCTGCTGTTCCATCTGTAAGCGGATGGAACCAGTGCGTATAATGAGTTGCCCCGTTTTCCAAGGCCCACTGCTTCATACCTAATGCCACCTCACTTGCTATTCTTCTATCTACAGAAGTTCCGGAACTGCTTGCATCAACTACCGCCTTGTAAGCATGCTTGGACAGATACTTCTCCATTTTCTTTCGACTGAACACCAACTTACCATAATAGTCAGATGTCAACGGACTGGTCTTCTCGACTTCTTTCGGACGTCTTGAATACGCTTCTTTTAGAGCTTCAAATCTTACATGTGCCATAATTTCAATTTTAAATATACCCCAAAAGTAATATTTTTAAACAGAACCCCCAAATTTCACACATTATTTTTCATAAAGAACATAAATTACGCAAGACCACCCCTAAAAAACACCACCCACCTCTAGATTTTAACGCATTATTTCTAAAAACACTTGAAATATCGTCTACCTCTCATCCAAGATTAATCATCTAATGTCACCATTACCTCCATCCTCTTATTTAAATCAGAAAAATGACTATATTTGTATAATATATATTTTTTTAAAACACGCAAGACAAATGGCTTTAATAAAAAGGATTAATGACAAAGATCCAATCTTTGGAAATGACTGCTTTATAGCAGATAATGCGACCATTGTCGGAGACGTTTCAATGGGCGACAGATGCAGTATCTGGTACGGGGCAGTTCTTAGGGGCGACGTGCACTACATAAAAATGGGCAATCAGGTCAACGTGCAAGACAATGCCGTCATCCACGCTACCTACAAGAAGTCGCCTACAAATATAGGCAACAATGTATCTATTGCACATGGAGCAATAGTACACGGTTGCACCATAAAAGACAATGTTTTGATAGGCATGAATGCTGTGGTTCTTGATGATGCCATTATCGAGTCCAACTCGATAGTTGCAGCAGGAGCAGTCATAACCAAAGGGACAATTGTAGAGTCAGGATCAGTATACGGCGGATCTCCGGCAAAGAAAATAAAAGACATTAGCCCCGAGCTATTGGAGGGTGAGATTTTAAGAATCGCCAACTCTTATAAGATGTATTCAGACTGGCACAAATAATAGTCCATGAAAAAACGGAAAATAATAAACGACCCGGTACATGGGTTCATAAATATTGACAATCCTCTGTTTTTACAGTTGATTGAGCACAAATATTTCCAGAGACTACGCAGAATAAAACAGCTAGGCCTCACCAACATCGTGTTTCCAGGCGCTTCCCACACTAGATTTGAGCATGCGTTGGGTTCTTTTCATCTCACAAAACTAGCCTTAGACACACTATTACAAAAAGGTGTAGACATTTCTGATGAAGAGACTGAAGCTACATTAATAGCCATTTTGCTACACGATATCGGGCACGGACCATTCTCGCATGTCTTGGAGAACAGCATCATATTTGGCGTATCGCACGAGGCCTTATCATTGGAGATAATAAAGAAACTGAATAAAGAACTTGATGGGCAATTAGACTTAGCGATTAAGATTTTTGAAAACAAATACCACAAAAGCTTTCTTCACCAGCTTGTCTCAAGTCAGCTTGACATGGATCGCTTAGACTACCTAACAAGAGACACTTTTTACACAGGTGTAAGCGAGGGAGTTGTAGGCGCAGACCGGATTATAAAGATGTTAGACGTACGCAATGACATGCTTGTCGTAGAGGAAAAAGGCATATACTCAGTCGAGAAATTCCTTATTGCCAGAAGATTAATGTACTGGCAAGTATATCTACACAAAACCGTTCTATCCGCCGAGATGATGCTCGTAAAAGCTCTACAAAGGGCTCGGGAGTTAATAAATATGAAGAATGAACTATTTACAACTCCGGCATTCGATACGTTTTTGAAGGATACAATTACATATGAAAAAATCATTTCTAATGATGATATATTCGCCCAATTTCTCAATATAGACGACTGCGATATACAGATCTGCATAAAACACTGGTCTACAAGTGACGACACCATACTGGCAACTCTCGCTGACGGGATACACAACAGGAGACTATTTAAAATAGAGATGAGCAACGACAAGATAGAAGAGCAACAAATAAAAGAACAATGCCAAAACATTGACAAATTATTTCCAAATTGCAAAAACGCTTCAAGCCACTTTGTAATTTGCAACCATATTTCCAACATGGCATACCACAGCAAGCACAACAACATACACATTCTCAGCAAAAAGGGCAACATTTCATCTCTTGATAAATTGTCGGATATTAATATCGCCGGATTGCACACAATGGTAGAAAAACACTTTATATGCTATCCTAAAATTGAGATATAGAAAATAGGTTGTATATTTGCAAGAATTTTAACGACGAAATTAATGGAGTTAACAGCTCAACAAATAGCAGATATTCTCAATGGAGAAGTTGTCGGAGACGCAAGTATCAAGGTAAACAACATCTCCAAGATTGAGGAAGGTAAAAAGGGGACTTTAGCATTTCTATCTAACCCTAAATATTCGCAATTCCTATATAATACGGAGGCGAGCATAGTTCTTGTAAACAAAGACTTCACCATTGAAAGTGATGTCAACACCACCCTTATCAAGGTTGACGATGCCTATCAGGCTGTTGCAACATTGCTGCAGATGGTTATCAATAGTCAGACTCCCAGAGTAGGAATAGAACAGCCCAGCTACATCAGTGAAGAAGCAGAACTGAACGACAATGTTTATGTTGGAGCATTTGCGTATATTGACAAGAAGAGCAAAATTGGGGAAGGCAGTAAGATTTATCCTCAGGTTTTCATCGGTCGCAATGTCATCATCGGCAAAGATTGCTATATTTACCCTGGAGTAAAAATATATTCCAACACGGTGATAGGCAACAATGTAACCATTCAGGCTGGCGCAATAATCGGTTCTGATGGTTTTGGGTTTGCACCGAGTAATGCTTCGGGCAAATACAAAAAGATACCTCAAATCGGCAATGTGATAATAGAGGACTATGTAGAGATAGGCGCCAACACGACTATCGACTGTGCCACTTTTGGCTCGACAGTGATACGCAAAGGAGCCAAGCTAGACAACCTAATACAGGTAGCACACAACTGCGAGGTTGGCGAAAATACAGTGATGGCTGCACAAGTAGGGCTTGCAGGAAGCACCAAGATGGGAAAACAATGTATGGTTGGCGGGCAAGTTGGTATAGCCGGGCATATTACCATTGGCGACAACACTATGCTTGCTGCTCAATCTGGCATCACCAACAATCTGGAAGGAGGAAAGGCGTACTTTGGATCTCCTGCCATGGAAGCATCGAAAGCGCGGAAGATGTTTGTCATACAGCGCAATTTAGACAAATTACTCAATGACGTAAACGAACTTAAAAGACAAAATAAATAAAGAAAGGAGCAATGGAATATCAAAAAACACTTGCCAAACCTTTCTCATTCGAGGGAAAAGGTTTGCACACAGGGCAAAAAGTAACTGTTACAGTTAAACCCGCACCAGAGAATCACGGCTTCAAGTTTGTTCGCATCGACGCTGAGAAACCGGTCATTATAGAAGCGGATGCCAACTTAGTAGTACAAACAAAAAGAGGGACTCTTTTAGAAAAAGATGGTTATAGAATATCTACCATCGAGCATCTTTTAGCATCCTTTATCGGTATGGACTTAGACAATGCTTTAATAGAACTAGACGGAGAAGAGATTCCTATTTTAGACGGCAGTGCCAAGCATTTTGTCGAGAAGATAGAAGAAGCTGGTATTGTAGAACAAACTGCAGAGAGAGAATATCTAGAGATTAGAGAGAAAATTGTATACGAGGATAAGGCGCGAGGGACTCAAATAATTGCCCTCCCAGACAAAGAGTATGGTCTGGATGTACATGTCGCATACAACAATGCATTGAAGAACCAGTTTGCATCATTAGATTCAATTTCTAAATTTAAGACAGAGATTGCAGAGTGCAGGACATTTGTATTTCTTAGCGAGCTTGAACAGCTGATTAACAACAACCTCATAAAGGGAGGAGAGTTAGATAATGCTATAGTTATGGTTGACAAGGCACACACACAGGAGGAGTTTGACAGACTTGCTTCCATTTTCAACCATGAAAAGGTTGAAGTTAAGGAAGACGGCATTCTAAACAATATCGACCTAAAATTTTCCAATGAGTGCGCTCGCCACAAGCTACTTGATGTGCTGGGGGATTTTGCACTTTGCGGAAAAAGAATAAAAGGGCGCATTGTTGCAACAAAACCAGGACACGAACCTAATATTGAATTTGCAAAACTTCTAAAAAAAGAGATTCGCAAGATGCGGAACTCTGCTCCTAAAATAGATCTCAACGGAGAATCTATAATGGACATCAACGAAATAAAGAAGCTGCTACCCCACCGCTACCCTTTCCTGTTGGTTGATAAGATTCTGTTCAAGAGCAAGACATGCATCATCGGAGTAAAAAATGTAACCGCAAACGAATCGTTTTTTCAAGGACATTTCCCCGACGAGCCCATAATGCCCGGAGTTCTTTTGGTAGAAGCAATGGCACAAACCGGAGGCGTATTAATGATAGGAAACATGGAAGACGGCGAAGGGGAATTCTCTACTTATTTTGCCAAAATAGATAACATAAAATTCAGAAAGAAAGTTATACCGGGCGACACTGTCGTAATGAAACTTGTCCTGACAGGTCCTTTAACAAGAGGAATGGCTTATATGAGAGGACAATGCTTTACCGGCGGCACTCTTGCTGCCGAGGGCGAATTTATGGCTCAAATAATAAAAAAATCAAAATAACAGATATGAATCAACCATTTTCGTATGTCCATCCAGAGGCTAAGGTTGCTGACAATGTGGTTATTGAACCTTTTGTAACAATAAATAAAGATGTTGTAATTGGTGAAGGGACGCAAATAGGATCGAATGTCACAATACTACCTGGATCTAGAATAGGCAAAAACTGTAAAATATTTCCGGGTGCTGTAATAGGCGCAATCCCTCAGGACCTTAAATTCAGAGGAGAGTATTCAACTGCCGAAATAGGAGACAATACTACCATTCGAGAGTGCGTAACAGTTAACAGAGGAACTGCCTCAAAAAGCAAAACAGTAGTTGGCAGCAATTGCCTCATCATGGCATATGCACATATTGCTCACGACTGTTTTGTCGGGAACCAAGTTATAATAGGTAATTCTTGCCAAATGGCGGGGGAAGTAATTGTCGATGATTGGGTTATTATTAGCGGAATGACGGCAATACATCAATTTGTACACATTGGAGCGCATTCATTTATATCAGGAGGTTCTTTGGTTGGCAAGGATGTTCCTCCATATATAAAAGCTGCCCGCAACCCTCTTTCTTACGTAGGTATCAATTCAATTGGACTTAGGCGCAGACAGTTCACGACAGAGAAAATACGCGAAGTTCAAGATATATATCGTTATATTTTTCAGCGAGGGATGAACACAACTCAGGCGTGCGACTTTATTGAGTCTGAGATGTCGGCTACTGTCGAAAGAGACGACATCCTGTTATTTGTAAGAGAATCGAAGCGAGGAATAATAAAAGGATACGGATATTCCTGACGAAAGGACATACAGTGATAAAACAACGAAGGCTATCTTAACAAAACTAGGATAGCCTTTAATATTCAATGATATAAAGCATTATTATGAGTAAGAATCCGGTAAGAGTAAGATTTGCACCTAGCCCAACAGGGCCTCTTCATATAGGTGGTGTTCGTACTGCATTGTTCAATTATCTGTTTGCAAAGAAACACAATGGAACATTCATTCTCCGCATAGAAGACACAGACGAAGAAAGATATGTCGATGGAGCAGAAAAATACATTATCGACTCACTAAAGTGGTTGGGAATAAGACCCGACGAGGGACAGGACTTTGGAGGAGAATACGGCCCTTACCGACAAAGTGAACGCAAGGAGCACTATGCTCAATATGCACAGATGCTGATAGACTCTGACAATGCCTACTACGCATTTGATAGTGCCGAAGAGTTGCAAGCAATCAGAGAGAAGACTGAGGCAGAAGGGAATAATTTTATATATAACCACAGAACCCGCAAATCACTAAGAAACTCGCTGTCATTGTCTAAAGAAGAAACAAAAAAGCTGCTTGACAATAATGCTCCTTATGTCATAAGGTTCAAAATGCCGGACAATAGAAAGCTCAAAACTTCGGACATTATACGAGGAGATGTAGAGTTTGACTGCTCATTGTTGGATGACAAAGTCCTATTAAAGACTGGAGGCATGCCTACCTATCACCTTGCAAATGTGGTAGACGACTATACAATGAAAATATCTCATGTCATCCGTGGGGAGGAATGGCTTTCGTCGCTTCCTTTGCATGTACTTCTCTATGAGAGTCTTGGATGGATGGAGTTCAAACCTGAATTTGCTCATCTACCACTAATCCTCAAGCCGATAGGCAAAGGAAAACTAAGCAAAAGAGACGGCGAAAAGATGGGATTTCCGGTTTTTCCTCTCGAATGGAAAAAAGACAATACTGTATCGGCAGGTTTTAGGGAAGACGGATATTTGCCCGATGCTGTAGTAAACATGCTTGCCCTGCTAGGATGGAATCCGGGTACAGAACAAGAAATATTTAGCATAGACGAGCTATGCAACGCATTCTCGCTAAACCAAGTTAGCAAAGCAGGAGCTAAATTTTCGCCAGACAAGGCAAAGTGGTTCAATCATCAATACATATTGAATGCCGACAACAATAGTCTGATACCACTAATAAACAAGATTCTTCTAGAAAGAGGCATAGATGCAGAGACCAGCTATACTAGCACAGTGCTTAATCTTGTAAAAGATAGAATTACCCTACTTCCCGATTTCTGGGAGCAAGCGCACTTTTTCTATTCTGCACCGACAGAATATGACGAGAAAATAGTCTCTAAGAAATGGAAAGAAGACACATCTGAGATGTTGACAAAGATATCAGAAATAATAGCAAACTCGCCAGAAAAGAATAATCCGAGTGTCATAAAAGATAGATTTTCTATATTTATGAATGAAAATGGCTGGAATTTTGGTGCCATTATGAACCCCATGAGGATAGCTCTTGTCGGCAGCAATGCAGGTCCTGACTTGTTCGATATTATTGCTACTATTGGCACAGACGAAGCTGCCAGACGAATAAAATCAGCCTGTAAGAAGTTAGGATAAGGAGATGTAGTCTACGTAAACGCATTGAATTTCGGCAAATTGCAGCTATCTTTACAATCAAAAGATTATGTGAAATATTTGAAAATATCAACTCTATAACAATGGCAACAAAATTCACAAAGAGAGAACAGGAATATCTTGATCAGTACGAACAAGCATTAACAAATATTCTATCTCAACACGATATATACCTAGCAATGTCAAACATAGGTTATGGCAATAATAAAATAATAGAGGGGCGTGCAATCTTGCAAAAAGCTGTTGCGACACATACGAATATAGCTAGCATAAATGAGAGTAAAAAGAATGCTCATGAGAAGTTTATGGCAGCAAAAAAAGAAATGGACAGCATATACAGAATACATAGAAAGAAGGCAAAGATTCTTTTTGCTGACGATCGCAACATTCTTGCTTATTTAGGTATATCAGGAAAAACACCACAGACATATCCGGAATGGATTAGTGTGGTAGATAGATTCTACAATAAAGCAATTGCTGACGAGAACGTGCTGAATGTTCTATCGGAGTTAAACACAAACCGCGAAGAATTAGATAAATCTATGCAGGTTCTCGAAAGAGTTAAGTCTGCCAGAAATGAACATCAAGAGATATCCGAACAACGCCAGAATGCAACAAAGGAAAAGAACTCAGCCTTTGAAAAACTGAATAAATGGATGAGCCGATTTTATGCTGTCGCAAAGATTGCTCTTGCCGACCAGCCTCATCTTCTGAGTATAATCGGGCTCAAATCCAAGAACTCGTCAATCTGAGTGTTCTGAGGACAATAGTCCCAATCTGCTCTCAAGGGATATTCTGTCTTTTAAGACTTTAATGTATCTCTCGTAAAGGATGTCATATTTAAGTCCTATGGCTTTCTCTGCCCAAATCATCGCCTCTTTGGTATGCCCGTTCATTTCATAAAGGACTGCCAAGTTGTATGCGGCTCTGCTTTTTTTCTTAGCGGAAGCGTCGCCCGCAAGCAAGTTCATCCAATATGCCTCACCTTCGCTGTAGTTTTCAGGCATAAACAGCTCGTTTTCTTTAGTCTGTGCGCTATTCGAGGTATAAAAGAATTTGCGAACCTGCTCTTTCCAAACTGGCGATATCAATTTTGCACAATCCTCGCCAGCAATAAATGCAGTTGAAATTACGGCTTCTTTTATAGTTGGCACATCACTCAGCAATCCTCTTGACACGCTGTAGATGCCTTCCCACGCAAGGGTATCGGCACAGGCATATTTACTTGCTATTTTTTTATTCTTTGCATCGTAGACTCTAACATACGCATAAAAACCTACTACCTCAAAGAAACTATAAATGCCAGACTCGTAATAATCATCCCTTAAAAAGCAATCCAGACTATTGAAATATCGCTCTAGGACAACTAGGGCGTCTGCATTATATAGCTCGCAGTATTCACTTACTTCATCCCATGTCAAAGGAGCGGGCACAACATCATAGTCCTCTACTCTATGAATATTTATATCTGTCGGAATTACCACTTCGTATCGACCCGAATTATACAATGATGATGCCATCGATGTTAAAAGAGTATCAATACTGGAGCTATCTGCCAGCAATTGCGACCCTATCGTAAGATTGTTATTAACTAATACTTTTGTCAGGCTATCGGAGTTATAATTTTGATAAATATCATTTGCCGCTCTCGACATCAAAACCATTGTTTTAATGTCGCTGCCTAGTTCAACCGTATTATCAACAATTTGCTCAAAATGCACAATACCTCTTTGTGCATTTGCACACAGCATTATAAAACATAGCGACATCAACGACAAACACCTTTTCATATCTAAAATTTTATTATTAATAATTTAACTGATTTATACCGACTTGCGGTTAATCTTTATATAATTCGTTATTTACAGTCCAAAATACTTTCTCAGAAACCACTCGCTGGCTATTATTAGTAGTATAAATACGCATAGCCATATTTGGTTTATAACAGATTTGAACGAAAAATGTTTAATTGCTTCTTCCCGAGTCTCCGCCTTATTTATGTTATCCACAATATCCGCATAGTTGCTGACGCCGGCAAACCTTCCGCCATTTTTCTCTGCCAGTTGGCTAAGCAGTTCAAAATTTGCTACTGTCCGCATTGTTTCTACATCAACCTTAACCACGTCAAAACTTCCCTTCTCGTGTACGGATTCGCCTCCGATATCAACCTTTGCGTCAAACCAGAATTTACCAACAGGCAAGCTACCCAAATATAGGTAATATCTGCCATTAACCTTGTCAAACAAATAGTCAAATACATTGCCTGCACTATCAGTCAGTTTCATTTCTATATCTTTGTCATCGATAACATCGAAATTATCATCATACAATTCTCCGGTAAATCTAATTTTTTCGCCTTGTTCGTAAGTGTGCGAATAAGATAGATTAAAATTATCTTTATTTTTATCGACAATCAAGAAGTTTACCAGATTCTGAATAAATGCATCAAAGTCGTCATGAGTCTCGAATTCCTTGTATGCGTTCATTCGCCACTTCCAAAATCCTTCGGCCAAAAACAAGGATTGTTTGTAGCCATTAGCAGACCGCATTGTTATCAATGGATAGTCGGTATCAACTCCTTTTATCTTGCGGGTTGCAAGCGTGTGCCATTCATCATCAGATGCGTCGAAAATAGACAAGGAGCCTACCACAGGAGGGGAATTATCGATAAAGTTTTGTATTTTTTCGTCAAGTTTGAATACCGAGAAAGAGGAGGTGTATCGTGCCTCAATTTGCTCCGACATTTTACTTATTTGGCTAAAATTTAAGCCGAAGTTTTGCAAGGGCAACACATCGTCCTGTGCGTCTATAAAAAAAAGCTGCGACACTTTTGCCTTCACTGCTTTCTCTACGAGAGAACTTATCGCTCTGCCCTCTTGTGCCCAAGAGTGAATAATAACAAGGTCGTAATTACTTATATCAGAAACACCGGCGCTTGTCTCCCAATAATCAAACTCGTAGCTTTTTTGCGAATCTAGTGCTCTCTTCAGCATACCAAGGTCTGGAGATGGCCCTGCAGAAACAGCCAGTATTTTTCTTTTTTCATTAACTACATCAATAGAAAATTCTGACTTATTGTTCGACAAGTTACTTTCTCCTCTCACAGAGTCTATTACTACTGTATATTTTTGAATACCGGTACGTTCGGTGCTAAGGCTAAAGTCTAGTGTTCCGGCATACCTGTCGTTAGTAGGTGTTAGTCTATCGGAGAACACCTCCTGCCCATCTTCCGAAAGCACTCTAATATTTAAGGTATTAGCTCGACACAAACTCGCCTCAATATTTATCCGTACAGGAAATGAATTGCCTAAATAGGTAGTGCGGTTATGTCTAATTTCACCTACGTAAGCGTCTCTGACTCCAGAGGTGTCTCCAACTCCTATTGTGTATATTGGAAATGTTGTTTGATAATTATGATATACCGGGTTGCTTCCTGTTGTATAGATTCCGTCACCAATCAATACTAAGGCTTCTACATCCTGACCTAAATACTCACTTACAACACTATTAATCAACTTGTTGTAATCTGATTTTATTTCTTTTCCGCTAAAGAGAGCCTCTTTATTTATATCTTGACCAAAACCAAGAATTTCGACATCGTACCTGTCATCAAGTCCATATTTGATTGAGTCTATAATTTGCTGCATATCAAAACTTTTTAGTCGCATAGCATAAGATACAGACTCTGAGTTGTCGAAAGCAATTATCACTTTACCTTTATATGTTGTAGATGTGTGGCTCTTTACTATAGGGTTGATAAACAACAAGCATATAAGAAATACCCCTAAGAACCTTAGTGTGCTTAGTAAGTAAAATATAGGTTTAGACTGTTCCTTGCCCTTCTTATAATATACGGCTATAGTTACTATAGACGCTATTATAAATGAGACAAGAATAGTAATCAAGACTAATTCACCGGGCAAGTCGCTATTCAAACCTTTTCTAGATTAGTAATTATAATACACGTGTCCTCTGTCGGAGCCAAAAGCAAAAACAACCCCCAATGAAAACACTTGTTGGTTTCGTCCTATCTTAGATAGCAGCTGGGGCGATTCCATCATCAACATATTTGATTTCACCGATCCTACTACTCCTATATTGCTTTTTATCCAATATCCAAAATCCGAGCCAAAGCTAAAGATCATCCCGTTGTCATTGATGTCTGTTGAATAGACGCCAAATGTGCCATACAGGTTCCAAATCCATGATCCTAGTTCATTAAGATTTACAATGTTCGCCATGTTTAGACTTGGACCAAAGGACACAGAGTACATCATTAGGTCTATCAATGAATCGCTAAACATGCTAAACTCCGCCGATCCAACAAGCGAAAGCTTGTCTGTAACACTATACATCAATGTGGCATTAGCAACTACAGGAGTAAGATAACTCTCTGTTGAATTCTGAAATGATGAAATCCCTCCATTTACTTGCATTAGCCAAGGAGTTCCATCATATTTCGAAAAATATTGCGCCTCTGCATTTGTTACAAACAGTAAAAATACAATGGCAAAACTTACAATTCCCCCAAACACTCTTTTCATTTTTCGCTTTTAAAATTTCTATATATTTTTTTTCCCAAATTCAATCTCTTTCGGATATTCAATCCTGACATGATATATATTAATCAGCTTTTCTAATACTACTTCTTTTAAGGTCTTAATATCATTGAACGTTATCTCACAGTTATCTAATTGTCCTTGTTCGATTTTGCTTTTAACAATCATCTCGACAGCCTCTTTTAGTGTTTCTTTATTCTTCTCTTTTAGGCTTCTAGATGTTGCTTCAATAGAGTCTACCAGCATAATAACTCCTTCTTCTTTAGTCTGAGGCAGGGGTCCCGGATATGTAAAAACAGAGCTGTCAGTGCTTTCGCCACCTTCGCTAACTTGCTTTGCATAAAAGTATCCTGCCTTGGTAGTGCCATGATGAGTCGTAATAAATCGGCTTATTTTTTCAGGAAGGCGATACCTCCGAGCAAGAGATTTCCCTAATTTGACATGTTCTATTATCTTCTTTGCGCTCTCTTCGTAGTCTAATCCATCATGAGGATTCATACCAGCAGCCTGGTTCTCGGTAAAAAACTGAGGCTCTTTTATTTTTCCTATGTCGTGAAATAATGCTCCGGCATACGCAAGAAACTGATTTCCTCCAATTTTCAGGATTACTGCTTCTACCAAGTTAGCAACTTGCATAGAGTGTTGGAATGTTCCCGGAGATTCTTCTGCCATTTTCCTTAGTAGTGGATGGTTGTGATTAACCAACTCCGAAAGAGTAACATCAGATACAAAGCCAAATACTTTCTCAATCATATAAACTATAATATACGTAAGCATCAAGAGTATAGTATTGATAATAAAATACCTAGATTCATACAAGGCATCCATTGTTATTGTTTGATCCTTAATCAAAGACAAAATAAAATGCATTACCAAGTAAGATAGTAATATCCATATAGATGCTCTAAACAACTGTGCTCGTTTGTACAAGGATTTTAGTCCATAAATAGCTATCATTCCAGCAACAATATTAATCACCAAATAATCGTATCCACCTGTGGAATAAAATGATATAAATAGCAATATCACTAACAAGCTCGTTGTTGCTGTACGAGAATCCAAGAATGTTCTCATTACAAGCCCCACCATCACCACGGGGAAAATATACAAAGAGACTCCATCAAAAAGCAACAACACTCGCGATAAAGCGACAACTAAAACAATGGTTGATATTATAAATATCAATGTCTTTCGGTCTTCTATATAGTCTCGTCTGTACATGTATAAATATATGTACAACACCGTCAGAATACTAAGGACATATAGAAATATTCCTAAGTTATAGTATCTAGAAGTTGTGCCGCTTATGGAACGGCTCTCTTGTTCATACTCTTTCAATGATTCTATTATCCTTGCTAGTTCATCGCTAACAATCTCTCCCTCGTCTATTATCTTTTCTCCAATACTCTTTATTCCTTTCGTTTTTGATATATTTTCGACTAGGTGCGACTCTGTCTCGCTTGTCATAGTCGAATCAAAATATATATTGGGAACAATGACGCTCGCTAGCCTATTCAGGTCTACGTCAGTGCAATCGGCTGCCAACAAACTCGCAGAAGCCTGCGAGAACACGGATGTTACAGAGCTTAAATCCGACATCTTGACATCTCTTGCAACAACTCCATTTAAAATAGTTAGTCCATCAATAGAATCGGACGGCAGTGATGCTTGCAGATATACTCCAGAGCTATAAAGGTTCTCTACAATTGTAGATATCTCTTCTACATTCTTATAATCTACACCTTCGTCAATCAATACTCTCCTAAAAGAATCAACAACGGCATCTTTCACTCCCTCTTCTAAAGTAAAGACAGGAGAAAAATCAGCAAGTTTATGCTCAACTTCCGCATTGTATTCTTCCTCTGACTTTAAAACAGGGAAATCGCACGGAGCAATAAGAGTCTTATGCATCCATGGCAAGCCTTTCTGGTATTCATAACCACTCTTGAGAGCGTGGGGAAAGACAAGATAAATTATAACGGCAGCAATAAAAAAAGCCCCGATAGAAATAATAAGGTTGTTCCGTTTTTTCACAATTCCCTATGTTTGAAACATTTGACGATTCACCTTTTAGACTATAACATATTAGTGCTATATTTGAAAAGTTTAAGCAAAAATACAAAATGATGTGAGTAATACAAACAAAAGCTCAATATGATTTTTGACTAATTGTCAATAAAAGCACAACACACCTATTTAATGTAAAACAATACGGATTAAAACTAAGCATGAGAGAAGTTCTCACACAGAAGGATAATTATAAAAGAAAGACAATAGATATTAGTAGTTAGACAAGCAGCCATTCTGGTCAGTCTAATGTCCAATATCTGAATACTAAAGTCTATAAAACAAATAAACACATGAAATTTGGAATATCTCAATTAAGCATTATCCCGGTAAGGAAAGACCCTTTTGAGAGGAGCGAGATGACGACACAACTTCTTTTTGGAGAACATTTCATCGCCACAGAGGGATGTCTCGGTTGGATAAAGATTAAAATTGCTCATGACAATTACGAGGGGTGGATTGACGAAAAAATGATTAACTATATAACAAAGCGTAAATACAATGCCATTGACAACGCCGCAAAGGCAGTCAGCAAAGAGATTTTTCAGATTGTACTTCTCGAGGATGGTCTACAGACTCTGGTTGTTGCCGGAAGCTCTCTCCCATTATGGAAGTCTCGAAAGAAAGTATTTTCTTTAGGCTCAAATCTCAAATTTAGTTACGAGGGCACGGCAAGCTATAATGTATCAATAAAGAGAATACCTGAACTACTAAAAGAAACTGCGACAATGTTTCTTAACTCTCCATATCTATGGGGAGGAAAAACACCATTCGGGACAGACTGCTCGGGGTTTGTACAGACTATATACCGAATATGCAGTATCTCTTTACCTCGCGATGCATCCCAGCAAGTGCATACCGGAGAAACAATCGGATTCGTAAATGAAACTAAATTTGGGGATCTCGTTTTTTTTGACAACGACCAAGGAAGTATTACTCACGTCGGAATGGTGTGGGAGAACAGAAAAATAATTCATGCATCAGGGAAAGTTAGAATTGACAGCCTAGATCAGCATGGTATATTTAATGAAGAGACAAAAAAATATACCCACAAATTAAGAACAATAAAGCGAATAGTCGAACAGAACAATGATTAACAATTAATTTTCAAACATAATCAGTTTTGACATATAAATTATCATTATCTTGCACCCGCAATAAATCATGCATTAGACCATATTTAAGATTGGCAATATAGCTTTGTTATATTATGATTGAATCTGTGTTACAGGCATGCTAGAAATGTTTTGTAAAAGAAAAATCAAAAGCGATGAAACGAGCCATGAGACAAGTCTCACATAGAATGATGATTATATTGGCGAGATACACCTGTCTGTCTGCAAGGCAGGAGTGGCAATTAAAAAACAAAATATAAACACATGAAAAATAAAAATAATACGCCTAAAGGCTTTGGTATGAGTGCTGTATTTGTTACCGCCATTTGTACTATACTAGGTGCTATTTTGTTTCTGCGCTTTGGATATTCGGTAGGAACCGTCAGTATCTGGGGTACACTTTTCATCATATTGTTAGGACACTTGGTAACGGTTCCTACAGCTTTGTCAATCTCAGAAATTGCGACAAATCGAAGAGTTGAAGGAGGTGGTATTTACTACGTTCTTTCTCGTTCATTTGGGCTTAATATTGGTGCATCCATAGGAATAATGCTATACTTATCTGAGGCTATTAGTGTTGCATTTTACATCATTGCATTCACCGAGGCATTCTCTCCGCTGTTCGACTGGTTATTAAACACATACAACCTAGATCTCCCCCGACAGGTAATAAGTGTACCTGTTTTTCTACTAATGGCATTTATTGCCATAAAAAAAGGTGCAAACATGGGAATGTCTGTCTTGTATGCCATCAGTATCATTCTAGCAATAACGATAGTACTGTTCCTTTTTGGCAAAGGAGAAGGAGGTGCCACTAGCCTTCCGCCTATCAAACTAGATGCATTTAACAATGTCTTCGTGGTCTTTGCCATAGTCTTCCCTGCATTTACAGGTGTTACGGCAGGTGTTGGGCTGTCTGGAGATTTAAAAAATCCCGAAAAAGCAATTCCTTGGGGTACTACCCTTGCCGCATTTGTCGGGCTTGTTGTCTATATATTAGTTACGTTTAAGCTCTACTTCAATGCATCCCAAGACGAGCTGGTAAACAACCAGTTGGTAATGGGCAGCATAACCATAGGCGGCGAAATAGTAGTACTGATAGGGCTAGGAGTATCCACTATCTCCTCTGCATTAGGTTCTGTAATGGTTGCACCCAGAACCCTTCAAGCACTAGGGAAAGACAAGTCTATCGGGAGTGCTAAGCTAAGTAGCTTTATTGCCAAAGAAAGGCTAAAGGACAAAGAACCGATAAATGCCGTAATTATCACATGTGCTCTTGCTTTTATATTTATACTACTTGGTGATGTCGATAGCGTAGCACAGATTATAACAATGTTTTTCCTTATCACATACGGTTCTGTCAATCTTATATCATTCCTAAATCACTTTGGATCAGCACCGTCTTACAGACCTCGTTTTAAATCTTCATGGTATATTTCACTCTTGGGATTTCTTGTGAGCTTCTGGGTAATGTTTAAGCTAAGTACAATATATGCAATTGCTGCATGCGTGTTTATTTGGCTCATTCACTACATCATGAGCGTTTATCACAAAGAAAGAAGAGGCATGGCAGATTTGTTCAAATCTGCATTCTTTCAACTCAACAGACAATTGCAGGTAAAAATACAACATCATAGAAACACCGGTACAAAAAACGACTGGAGACCATCTGTAATTTGTATATCACCAAACACATTTAGCTTGAACAAGCCAATGCTACTAGTCGACTGGATATCATACAAATACGGATTTGGCTCTTATATTCATTACATCAATGATATTTTTTCGTCGAAATCTAAACACGAAGCAGACATGATACTGAAAAACATGCTATTGATGCAAAAAAAGAAATATACCCACTTGCACATCGATACCATGATTGCCCCTTCATATACTTCGGCTATTGCTCAGGTTATACAGATGACAGGAATATCGGGAATGAACAACAACATGTTCCTACTGGAAGTATCTAAGAATAAAGATTTGGCAGACGCTATACCCAGCAGCCTAGAAGGTATCGTCAAGGACCTAGCTCTTATCAAGGTAGCAGAACTAGATATTGCTATATTCTTGCACTCCAAAGAAGAGCTTGTGCCAAATTTCATAGATATTTGGCTAGATGCAAATAGCGAGAACAATGCAAACTTGATGATTATGATGGCGTATATAATATCATCACATCCAAAGTGGAAAAAAACTCAGCTCCGAATTTTCCAAATCTATAATGCTGAAGACGGTGGAATTAGAGAGATAGAGAACCTTAAAGAATTTGTACAAAAGGGACGAATAGCAATATCTCTGAAAAATATAAAACTTGTCTCCAATGCCAATGGAAAATCTGACATAGAGACTATTAGCCAATATTCTGGGCAAAGCGCAATGACAATACTTGGAATAAGCGATACCGATATGACGGAAAACTTTGAACAAGTAGTCAATAAATACAAAACCCTGAATACTGACACCCTGCTAATAAATTCTTCTAGAAAAACCAGAATAGACACATAAAATCATATTAGATAAATAATATTATGCGCACGGCATAATCATCTCCCGACAACTTTAACTCAGTAAGTATGTATACAAAAGACAGATATAACTACAGCAGACGACAAACCAATAATGTAACAATAAAAAACGGACTAACTGTCGGAAGCAGTGTGCCAGTAGTTGTGCAGACAATGGCAGACACCGATACAGCAGATACAGAACAAACCTTAGCTCAGATTAAAGAGATAGTTGCAGCAGGTGCAAAAATGGTGCGTCTAGCAGTGAAAGGAAAGTCCGAAGCTCGTAATTTTAAGAATATCCGTGCTCGCATGCAAAAAGAAGGTATAGATATACCTATTGTCGCAGACATACACTTCCAGCCCAAACTGGCTTACGAGGTGATACATTCGGTTGACAAAATAAGAGTCAACCCGGGAAATTTATACGACAAAAGGGCAACATTCAAAAAAGTGGAATTTACTGACACTGAATACGCAAAAGAGCTAGCAGAAATAGACGAGAACTTTAAAGAATTTATTGCTGACCTCAAGTCCAACAACATCGCCCTGAGAATAGGCGCTAACCACGGGTCTTTGTCTGACAGAATTATGAGCCGCTACGGCGATAAACCAGAAGGTATTGTTGAGTCAATAATGGAGTTTGCTTTAATATGCAAGAAATACAACTATCATAATGTTGTGATTTCTGTCAAATCCAGCAATGCCCGTATAATGGTTCATGCAGTACGCTTGTTGATAACCCGACTCGATAAGGAGGGTATACATTTCCCTTTCCATCTAGGCGTAACCGAAGCAGGCGAAGGCATAGAGGGCAGAGTATTGTCGTCTGTAGGGATTGGAGCTCTATTGGCAGACGGAATTGGAGATACAGTAAGGGTATCTCTCACAGAACCTCCTCAAAACGAAGTTCCTGTAGCACAGAAAATAATCTCGCACTACGCAAAGTATGCCGATAGCGAACATTTGCACTGCTCGCTATCCGAACCGATAGACTTTTTCAATTACTCTCGACACCAAAGCACTGCGGTGAATGGCATTGGAGGAAACATGCTCCCAATAGTTGTTGGCAACATGAGTACCAACGACTGCCCGGACGCATTCATCTCTAAGGAATATATAAAATACGGCAAGGATGAATATCCTCTAAAAAGTCCAGACGAGGTTATTTCCGCCATCAGTTATTTTTCGGAAAGAAAAATAGCGGTTAAAATAAGAGCAAATAAAATTATAAATACCTCTCCCGAAGAATTTAAAGCCTTATCCCAGCTAAAAGAATGCATACTTCTAGTTAGTTCTGAAGCCATAAATAAGATAGGAGAATGGAGAGCAGCTTTTGCGACACTAGCATCAGCAGGATGCAACTTCCCTGTTATATTACGTGCTAGATACAACGGCAAGGATGAGAACGACGTCGCCATAAAAGCGGCATGCGACATGGGCCCTATATTTCTAGATGGCTATGGTGATGGCATTTTCATAGAATGCTCGAACTCTAGTGTGGATGTCAACAAGATTATGTTCACCGTTCTACAAGCATCAAGAGCACGTATAAGCAAACCCGAATTTATATCTTGCCCGGGATGTGGGCGAACCATGTTCAACCTACAAGACACAAACATGAAGGTCAAAAATTACTTTAGCAAACTAAAGAACATAAAGATTGCCGTTATGGGATGTGTGGTCAATGGCCCTGGAGAAATGGGCGATGCAGACTATGGGTATGTAGGAGCAGGAAAAGGAAAGATACACCTATACAAGCACGGAGAATTGTTATGCTCTAATATATCAGAAGACGATGCAATCACTAAACTAGAAGAGCTCATAAAGAAAGACGGATGCTGGGAAGAATAAATATCAACAAGGTCTTGTTTTGAGCTTAATTCACAGACTCTTAAACAAGAGAGCGTCAAAAAATTTCAAATAGCAATTCTAAATCGCTGTATTGGAGTCCTAACTCCTCACTAAGTCGCATATTTGTTGATAAGCCCTTGAAAATATATGTCCCTCTGCGACATTGGTAGTTTTTGCGCAGATAACTCTCAATCCCTCCGGCCTTGCCAATATCAAGCAATGACTGAGTAAAGATATTGCTCAATGCAATAGAAGCTGTTTTGGGTGCAAGAGAGCAAATATTAGAAATACAAATATGCGTAACTCCATGTTTCTCAAAAACAAAATCAGACGTATTTCTTGTTTCCGAAGTCTCAATATTCCGCCCCTGACTATTGCTGATATCTACAATTACAGACTTTGCTTTCATGCTTTTTACCATCTCCTCATTAATCAACACTTGCGAGCTGCCCCAGTAGTTTGTATTGATTACAATATCGGCTGACAACAAGCTCTTACTAAGCGCATTGTGATGATACATAGATGTCTGTATAACATCTCCGAGTTTGCTTTGCAATTCTTCTAGGTTTCGTAGCGACGAATCATACACACAAACCTGCGCTCCCATACTTATGGCAATGTTGGCAATAGTTTCTGCAACCTTATTAGTTCCCAATATTACTACCTCTGTCTTTGGAATACCCAATACATTACCAAGTATTATCCCCTTGCCTCCATCAACAGTCGTCAGACACGATGTCGCTAAGGTCAAAGCTAAGTTACCGGCTATCTGCCCCATAGTGCTAATGTATGGATTATAGCCATCTTCACTCTCTATCAGGTCCATGCATATCGCAGTAAGCCGCTTATCCATAAGAGACAATATAGGATTTCGGTACTTGCAGTTAAGTGGCACCGTAGATATAATTGTATGAGAGCTATTTAGAGAATTAATCTCTTTCTGACTGAACGGTGCAACTTTTATTATAAACTGACTTTTAAAAACCTCTTCCTTTGCCTGTGCTATTATCGCTCCTGCAGCTACATACGAACTGTTCAGAAAGCCAGATGCTTTGCCGGCATTACTCTCTATAATTATTCTGTGCCCTGCCTTTACAAGCATCTCCACACCTTGGGGCGTAATGGGCGTTCTATTCTCAAAATCCTTCTCGTCTGAGAGAATCCCTATCGACAACGAGACATCTCTCGACATGATAGGAGCTAGACGTTCGGCAGGATGGAATTTCGCACATCCGGAGATCCTCTTACTATTACCTGAATCCATAATCTTGCATTATTATCAAATAAAACTAATCTATTATTTGGCTAATTATCTGTCTTACCCCACCTTCGTCTTCCTCGATTTCTACTTTTATATAATCTTTGGGCAACAACTCCTCCACCAGCTCGCTCCACTCCATAAAACAATAAGAGCCACTATAAATATACTCATCAAACCCTAAATCAACAACTTCTCTGAGATCTTTTATTCTGTAGAAATCAAAATGATATATCCCTCCGGTGTTGCCGTCGTATTCGTTGACAATTGCAAAAGTAGGACTAGCAACCTGGTCTCCATCTACGCCGAGCAACTTGCATAAGGACTTGATAAAAGTAGTCTTGCCAACTCCCATTTTTCCATAAAATGCAAATATGCGGCCATCCTTATTTTCGTCGAGAAGTCTCTTTGCGACATCGTCCCACTCATCAAGACTATTAACTATATACCTAGGCATTGAACTTGTTTTCATGTATTTTATCCCATTTCAAACTCTCTTTTGAACGAGGACTCTTAGGTTTGTCAAAATAACCTATCCCGATAATGGCAAGCACCTTGTAGTTTGCAGGAATGCTCAACAAATCTTGTATAAACTCCTCGGCAGAAGTGCTTTCGTCATGCTGGCGAGCTCGAATTTGCACCCAACACGAACCTAAACCTAATGCCTCAGCCTGAAGCTGCACAAGCGTACTTGCTATAGAGGTATCCTCAACCCAGCAATCTGTCTCGTCTATGTTGCCACAAACAACAAATGACAATGGGCATTGGGCAAGAAACGCTCCTCCCTGAGGCTTCGCGACAGACAGTTTTTCATTGAGAGATTTGTCTGTTATAATTACAAACTCCCACGCCTGCTTATTCTTTGAGGTGGGTGCTCTCAAAACACTCTCCTTCAGTATTTCTATTTTTTCCTGCTCTATAGGCTTGTTATTGAAAGACCTATAACTACGACGTGTTTCTATTGACGGGATTAGTTTCATTTGCTTTATATTTTATTTAGCAACAAATAGAGTCGCCACAACTCTCAATTTCTTTATAAATGTCATTCAAAGATAGATAAATTTATATCAATGCCAAACTGCGATTTCTCTGTTTCATTTATCACTCTATCCAATTGACAACTGCAGTTACACTCAAGCGCCTTTGCTTTTTATTTACCTATTGTTCAGCACGTATAAACCATTAAGCACTATTTCTCCTGCCGTTTCAATTATATGAAGAATTGCACTATCATTCAGAATTACCATAGTGAACTAAATATTAATCCTATTTTCTAATAAAACAGGCTTGCCGTCTTCGTTTCTTTTCAACTTCATATTAGCTAAACTACTAAAAACTAACACAAAGTAGACTACATAAAAAAAAACTCTAAGCAGTTTGCAGGGATTTTCTTATTTTTGATAAAAAAAACAGATGGCAATAGAAATAGAAAGAGTTTTTTTAGTGAAGGACGACTCTTGGAGGAGCCTTTCATACAATGGTAAAATGTATATACAATCCTATCTTCACACAGAACCCGGAAAAAGCGTGAGAGTACGCATTGTCGAAGACAAAGCATTCTTGACCATAAAAGGGAAGCCCGAGGGAATAAGTAGAACGGAGTTTGAATATGAAATTCCCCTTGTCGATGCCAAGCAGCTAATGTCTATGTGTAACAATGCCCCTGTTGAGAAAATCAGATATAACATAAAGGATGGCAATCTGACTTGGGAGATAGATGAATTTATCGGCGAGAATGCAGGACTAGTTATGGCCGAAGTGGAGTTACCCTCAGAGCATACTCCTTACACGCATTGGGAGTGGCTGAGTGAAGAAGTGAGCTACGAAGCAAAATATTGCAATTCCAGTCTCTACCAGATGCCTTTCTCAAAGTGGTAATCTTACAAAACAGTGAGCATATACAAGGAAATATTACAGGAATATTGGGGATACGATAATTTTCGAGAGTTGCAAGAAGACATCATTCTCTCTGTCGCCGATGGCAATGATACTCTAGGATTAATGCCTACCGGTGGTGGCAAGTCGATAACTTTTCAAGTATACTCTCTATCTGTGCCAGGCGTATGTATTGTCATTACCCCACTAATAGCACTAATGAAGGACCAAGTGGAGTCGCTACGCAAAAGAGGCATTAAGTCGTTGATGTTACATTCAGGCATGACTGCACGAGAACTCAAAGTGGCAAGCGATAATGCTGTATGGGGCGATTATAAATTTTTATACGTATCTCCAGAAAGAATACAGAGCTCCAGATTTAAAGAGATTTTAGAGTCCTTGAATGTCAATCTTATATGTGTTGACGAAGCGCATTGCATCTCGCAGTGGGGCTACAACTTCAGACCTTCATATCTACACATAGGAAAGCTAAGAACATTCTTTCCAAATATCCCCATACTTGCCTTGACTGCAACAGCTACTCCTAAAGTAGCCACAGACATTCAAGACAAGTTAAAGTTCAACAATGACAAAGTATTTAAGATGAGCTTTGTCCGCAACAACATATCATACATTGTCAGGCATAGGGAAGACAAGATTCAATACACCGTCAATGTAACAAAAAAGGTATTAGGCTCAGGAATTGTTTATGTCAGAAGTAGAAAGAAATGTAAAGAGATTTCCGAAATACTAGAACAAAACGGTGTCGATAGTACCTTCTATCATGCCGGGCTTAATGTCGACCAACGAAACATAGCACAAGAAGTATGGCTGACAGGCAAAAAAAGAGTAATAGTAGCCACCAATGCCTTTGGGATGGGCATAGACAAATCAGATGTCCGATTTGTAATACACATTGATGCTCCATCCTCGCTGGAGGAGTATTTCCAAGAAGCAGGGCGCGCAGGGCGTGACGGCAACAAATCTACTTCCGTTATGTTATTCTCTGCTACTGACCAACGCAAACTAAAGCAATTTACAGAGGATAAGTACCCTGCAAAAGACAAAATTGTGAAATGTTACAGTTCGCTAGGCAACTACTGCCAACTAGCCGTAGGAACCGGATTGGGACAAATCTACGGTTTTGACATCGCAAGGTTCTCCAAAATCTTCAAATACCAAATCAAAATGGTATACAATTCGCTGAACATACTAGAACAAGCGGGATACCTCATGCTACAATCAGACTCAAACGTATACACAAAAGTTTATTTCAGATGCTTTCGTGACGAGCTGTTCAAACTACACTTCAGCAATCAGATTACAAATGCAGTAGTACACTACATTTTAAGAATGTACTCGGGTGTATTTAATGGTTACGTGCCTATAAATGATGATATCATGGTGAAAGATTTGAAAATCACCCACCAAAAACTATACGACTCCATCAAATATCTTCGTACACTACGAATAATAGACTACATACCACGCTTGAGGTCTCCGGCACTAGTTTGGCTGAGAGACCGAGAAGAGGACACAAACGTTGTACTTGGGAAAGAAGTATTTGACAATAGAAAAGAAGACCAAGAACAGAGATGTCAAAGCATAATTAAATATGCAACGCAAAACAATGAGTGCCGGAGCAAAGTTCTGGTATCCTACTTTGGCGAAGAAAAATCAACAGATTGTGGACATTGCGATGTATGCAATAAAAAAAACACGCAAGTCGATAAAAATGAGCTTAGAACATTGATAATAAATGAGCTTAGCAAAAGACCTATCAAAATAAAAGACGTGGAATTTGAATTTAATAGCACTATTGCAATTGACATTGTAAGAGACTTACTAGACGAAGAGGCATTGGTGATAAAAGGAGATGAGGTACACCTCAAAAAAAGAATGTAAAAAAAGGGACGCGAGTAAATACCGCATCCCTTTTTTTTGTTTGCTATAAAACTAAATCTTACAGACCCAATATTTGAGCTATTGCGGCGTCTATTTTCTTTGCTGTTGAATTATCAGGATCAATCTCGTAAGTCTTTTTAAGGATCTCCTTCGCTTCTTTACACTTTTCTTTACCCTTGCTTATTGCATCAGTATACTTAGCATCTTCGGTGGTAAATTTTCCTGCTGTTACGTCTGCAATTGCAGTGTTTACAATACCCTGACCTTCTGCAAAAATACTGTTAGCATCAGAGTTATAGACTTTAGCCAACTTGCTAACCAGCTTGCTATCATCAGGATATGCGCTAACACCTTCTTTCAATACGTCTATTGCTTCTGCATCCTTATCTTGTTTTTCTAGAACAACAGCCTTGTAAAGCACACAGCTCGAGGCTTTAAAATCCTCAGCTATACACATATCAAAGAATTTCAATGCTTTATCGTAACTTTTTGTCTTATATGCACAAACGGCAGCCGCATACATCATCGTAGCATCAGCCTCTTTATCCCAACTGGCAATAGCTTTCTCGTAGTTTTCCAATGCTTTAGCATAATCCTTATTGTCCCATGCATCATTACCAGCATTCTTAAATTCGGATGGAGACATACCACTTTGCGCATTTACTACAATAGTTGCAATTAACATAAATAAAATTAACCCAATTCTCTTCATAACAATTATTTTTTTAATGTTTTTGTCACCCCAAAGTAACAAAAAATGATTCTTTCTTGCAAAGAAAACGTTGTTAAATCATATTTATTGTGTAAAACATCCATGCACGAACAAGCTCTGCAAAACAGCTCTCACACAACTATAACGATCATTTGGGCAAAAACACATAAAGCTATCGGCAAAGCAGGTCTGACAATAAACAAAATAGAATCAGGACATGAAATAGCCAAGACCTGTAAAATTAGACACACACAAGGGTGGTTCATAAAAGAAAAATAAGCACCCTATATGATTTTTTTATTAAACTGCCCTCCAAACATGCAAAGAGAACTTTTGAGTTTATATATTTGTAAAGACTACAAATTAATTGAAACTCAACTAATATGAAAGTAAAAAAAACGATAGCCCTCGTAGCTCACGACAACCGCAAAGCTGACATGATCGAATGGGTAGAATGGAACTGGAAGGAATTAGTGGGACATAGGCTAGTCTGCACCGGGACAACAGGAAGACTAATAGACAGCTCTCTAAGAGAAAAGTCGAAGGAGGACGACCTTGTCCCTCCTGAGGTAATATGCCTAAAATCAGGTCCACTGGGTGGAGACCAACAATTGGGAGCTATGATTAGCGAAAGTAAAATAGACATACTTATATTCCTTTGGGACCCTATGGAACCCCAGCCACACGATGTTGACGTAAAGGCATTATTAAGGATTGCCGTGTTGTACAATATTCCTATTGCCAACAATAGATCTACGGCAGACTTTCTAGTCATGTCATCTCTATTTCATACAGAATACGCCCCGAAGGTTAAAGAATACAATTCATATATGAACAGAAAAATAGGCTTATAACACACACACTCATGTCAGAAAACAACAAACCGCTTATACTTATATCAAACGATGATGCTTATTTTGCAAAAGGGCTACATTGCTTAATAGACTGCGCCTGCAAATTTGGCGATGTCGTAGTTGTTGCTCCAGCAAGCCCGATGTCAGGAAAATCCCACTCCATAACCTCGGAATTTCCTCTAAGGACAAGCATAGAGAAAAATAGTAAATGCCTTACTTTCTACAAAGTCAACGGCACTCCGGCAGACTGTATAAAACTAGCATTTAGCGAATTGCTGGACACCACTCCCGATTTAGTGCTTGCCGGAATTAACCACGGAAGCAACACATCTGTAAACGTGTTGTACTCCGGAACTATGGGAGCCGCAATGGAAGGATGTCTTCATAATGTACCTTCTGTAGGCTTTTCCCTATGCAGCCACAGCTTAATTGCCGATTTTTCAAAAACAATCCCATATATCGAGCATATTATTAAACTTGTTCTGGAAAAAGGACTACCAAAAAATATATGCCTAAATATAAACTTCCCGGAAGGCGAGATAAAAGGAATAAAAGCATGTCAACAGGCAGAAGGTCGGTGGGTAGAAGAGTTTGATAAACGTAGCGACCCCAGACACGAAAACTACTACTGGCTAACAGGCAAATTCAAACGTAAAGAACATCAAAACGAAAATAACGATGTCGACATAACAGATAATGGCTACGCTTCTATTGTTCCTGTAAACATAGATATGACAGATTATGAAATGATTGAGAGAATAAATAACGAGGGTTGGGATTTGCCATAACGCAGCATAACAACACTCTGTTTAATTATTTCATAGCAAGGCTTCATCTTTGAGGTGTAGACGAACTTCCTCTGTATCTACCTACCAAAACGGACATAACAAAGACTACGTAGAAGTTGCCCACCAAACTGACAGCAATGGTTAGCCTTTGTGCCATTACAGATATAGGAAGAATGTCGCCAAAGCCGATAGTAAGCAACGACACAAAAGAATAGTAAAATAAGCTATTGTAACTCTTCCCTATCGCTTGTTGTGGTATACCATCGAATGCAGCTCTGTCGAAGAAATAAATTAGCGAGAATGCAAAGAAACTCATAATCCCAAGCATGATAAAACCACAAAACGCTCCTGCAATAACATTTAGATTGACAAGCGTCTCGCGTCTAAGCATAGTGTATAAATCAAAGGATACCAGCAGAAACTGAAGCGACAAAAGCAGTGGCGATAGAATAGATATTCCTATGGGTATGTCAGCAAAAAGTTTTACGGTTTGAATTATAAAAATAATGAAAAATGAAAATCTGTAAATGTAATTTACAAACCTGTTTTTACGAATTACTCCTACGGTGAACAGCAATGCCATTATAAAAGAGGTCTGAACCATCATCATGCTTCCCTCAATTGGAATAAAGGGAGCAAGAATTATCCCAAACAGACTGAATAACAATATTATATAACGGAAGTTTAGAACTGCCGCGTACACTTTTTTCTTCATTCTATGTTGATGTCATTTGCTATGATTTCCCTATCCATTCGTTATAGAGAGTCTGAGCTATAAAGTTCAAGATCAAGGATTGCGAAACTTTGTGAATTGGGAGTTTGACTAATTCACAAAGCGAGCATAACGCAGATATTGGACTTTTATATACGGACTCTAACTAATTATCCTATTGACTTGACAATGCTCTAAAATTTATTACAGGCTGACCTGACGACGTAGGCTTGCGAGTGAATGTTGCACCATACTCCGTATTATTGTCAAAGAAACCACAGTTTTTTAGTACAAAACCTTTCTGGTCTTTCGACAGTCCTCCATAATAATCATCACGACGCTTTGCCTTTGCCGTTGCATCGTAAGTAAATTTTGCGTCCGGAAGCTCAATCCAATCACCATTTTCTGTTACTACCCACTGATTGCTAAACTCAACTTCCCTTGTGATATAACCCTGCGAGGGAATAAAATTCTCAAGAAATGAATGCGGACGTGTGTACCATGTTACTTTCTGCGGACGAGAGAATGAAGCTATCAACCGCCAATCTTTCTGCGCAGGGTCGAAAAACCACGAGGTGTACACTGTCGCTCCTTCCCTATTTTCGTCTGGGTGTATGCGTGTGAGAAAACGATATGTCTTACCAGCTTCCCACGAATAGCGCAAAAAGCTCTGTCCGCCCGAACCCTCACCGCCAAAGTCCTTGACTACAACGTCTTTGCCTTTTGCCAGCAAATGAACCTCTGCCTCTTCGGGAATTTCATTGGGATTATCGGTTTTATGCGGACTCCATACCGAAAACAAAATCCTGCGCTCGATGTCTGAATTAACCTGAATGCCACAATATCCCTCGCCAAAACCGTTGACCATGTAATAGGAACCGGTTACATCCTCCCCTTCGGGAACTGTAACTTCGTTGTAAAAATATTCAATATTGCCTACCGACTCAGGCACTTGATACGATAAATGTACCGAGGGACCACGCTTGCCAAAATAAAAATTCTTTGGCTCTCGGACAAAAGTCAGTGGCTCTTGTGCTGCCTTGCCATCTATTACAATGTCTGAAATATCGGCAAAAACTTCGCCTTCCCGAGATATGCCCTTAAAATCGAGCTGGATATATTTATTTTTTGAGACTTTAACAGAGCCAAGCGGAATTAGCTCCCACGAAGACTTATCGACAGTAAGTGTATAGGATGTTTTTCCATTAACTGAAACTTCTATTTTTGAGGTGCCTTTTGGACTTTTTGCTTTTATAGAAAGCGACAGCGTGCCGCTGTTGCCGACCTTAAACCACGCACTAGGCACAGCATTCGCATCGTCCCACTTTGCTATCCCATCTTTTGTTATTTCTACATTGCCTGCCTTGGTGCTAAAATAGGCATTGCCACCAAGCGGGATACTCACCGGCTCGCCTGCAAAAAGATGAGCAGCAAAGCTCATAACTGTCAAAAGTAATAAGAATAGATACTTCATTTATTTATTTTTAGATTTTCGGATTTACTGTCAAATTAGATATCAAGGATAAACAACTTTCCAATCAGTTTTCATGTCTACTAAACACCATTTTTTTGCAAGAGCCTCATCTAAGCCTTTGTCCAAAGCTCCTATTGGAGCATCGCGCCCATATTCAAATTCTCGCTCGGCATCCGTATGATGCACATACAGCTGAAAACTTTCGTATTCGTTGGCGTCTGTATATTGAAGCATTTGCAAGTCGCCGTCGGAGTTGCCACACGCAAAAACCGGACGACGACCAATAAAGCGGTCGATGGCTACAGGCTTTGCTTCCTTATCGTCATAAAACTCAATCTTAGGCTTTCTGTTGATTCTTGCTTGTCCGTCGGCATAATCAAACTCTGCATCGAAATAGCTTCCAATAATCTGATTTCTAGGAATGTCGTACGCCTCTTCTGCCCATGCACGCATGAAAGACGCTCCACCTCCCGAAACGATGAAGACCCTGAAGTCGTTTGCACGCAAATAATCCAATAGCTCTAGCATCGGCTGATAGACCAAATCGGTGTAATATTTATGTTTAACAGGATGTTTTGCTGTATCTATCCAAGCGTTGACAATTTGGTCAAATTCTTCAGAACTCGTACCTGTATGAGTATCTATCATTATCTGCAATGCTTTTTCGCCTTGCGATAATAATGATTTTAGGTCGCCTACTATTGCTGACTTATATGGTTCGACATTTCTCCATTCGGGATGCTCATTTGCAATACGTTTCAGTTCATCCAACGCAAAAAACATTTGTGAGGGAATGGGCTGTTCTGACCAGAGAGTGCCGTCGTTATCAAATGTTGCTATACGGTCAGCATAAGGAATGAAATTAGCACTCATAGGATTGGTAACATCCTCTACATAGCTCATTATTTGCTGTTTAATACTGTCGCTCCACGACGGAAGGTAATAGGTATTTCCTATTTCCTCTCCACACGAGGCATTATCACAGCAGGACTTGCTGTCAGATTGTTTGCACGCTGTTAGTGCGAGTGCGAATATTAGTAATCCGCTAAATCTCCTCAGTTTTCTCATTTCTCTGTGTTAAACTCATTATAATATAGTGCAACAAATAAAGTTGTTTAATGTTTATTTAATAAGTCCTTTTTCTTTATACTTGTCTATATACATCTTATTTATAGAATCTGAGTCCTTGTATTTAACTCGTAATTCCTTTAAGTCTCTTTTTAACTTGACAATAACATCTGCATATTCAGGATTATCAATTTCATTGTGCATTTCGTTCGGGTCTTTTACCCTATCGTAAAGCTCCCATTCGTCAACATCGTAATAGAAGTGTATCAGTTTATACTTTTCGGTGATGATGGCATAATGACGCTTAACCTGATGAACGCTTGGATACTCGTAGTAGTGATAATAAACAGCATCTCGAAAGTTCTCTGTATCTCCCTTGAAAAGAGGAATTAAACTTTCGCCCTGCATATCGTCGGGAATATCAATGCCTGCGGCATCAAGAAAGGTCTCTGCAAAGTCGAGATTTTGAACCATATTGGTATTCACCGAGTGAGGCTCGATAACTCCATGCCACTTCACTAGCAAAGGTGTTTTGAAGGACTCGTTGTAAGCAAAACGCTTGTCGAACCACCCATGCTCGCCCAAATAAAAACCCTGATCGGAAGTGTAAACAATAATGGTATTTTCGGCAAGACCGCTTTCCTCTAAGTAGTCTAAAACCTTGCCGACACCTTCGTCTACGGCTGCAATAGAACCACAATAATCTTGCATATATCGCTGATAGCGCCATTGCAAAATCTCCTTGTCGCTCATAGTTGGATAACGCCTGATAAAATCTTCATTTATAGGCATATATGTCTTGTTCCACGCCTGTCTTTGCTCTTCATCCATACTTTTGAGCGAACTGACTAAAGCATTTTTGTCCCAAGTCATCCATGGTTTTAGCCCTAGTGAGTCCATCGTTTCAGGATATAATTTATCGTCGCCTGCCCAATTTCTATGGCGTGCCAAGGTCATTTCTTGTGTATGTGCTGCCGTGCCTCTGCCCTTGTAGTCATCATAGAGAGTTGAGGGTTCGGGAAATGTCTTCTTTACGAACTCCTTATGATGGCGGGGAGCAGGAAGCCACTCCCTATGAGGGGCTTTGTGTAAGTACATCAGCATAAATGGTTTGCTGTCGTCTCTTTCGGTCTTCAACCAATCAAGGGTCATGTCTGTTATAATATCCGTAACATAGCCGGGATACCTCTTTTTACCCTCTTTTTTGGTAATAAAATCGGGATTATAATATCGCCCTTGTCCCGGAAGTATCTTAAACTCGTCGAAGCCCTTAGGACTGTTGCCAAAGTGGAGCTTACCGAACATAGCTGTCTGATAACCATTGTCGTGCATTATCTGAGGGAAAGTTACATTACTAGTGTCAAATGGAAAGTTGTTATCTATCTTACCGTTCATGTGGCTATGCTTCCCCGTCAGAATTACAGCTCTTGATGGAGCACAGATGGAATTTGTAACACAGGCATTGGTGAACAGCATACCCTCGTTTGCAATCCTGTCTATATTAGGCGTTTGTGTCAGTTTATCGGAGTAGGCACTAATAGCCTGATAGGCATGATCGTCGGACATAATAAACAAAATATTTGGACGCTGTGCTTTATCGCTAGTAGTTCTATTACTTTTGCTACATGATGATACAAGCAACAGTACAGAAGACATCAATAATAAGGTTCTAATATTTCTCATAACTTTATATATTGTAAGTTTAGATCATTATTAATTACACATTAAACGCTCAGACAGACCTTTGGCTTATTTAGCACTTCTCTTCAGTTATCTCATAAACCTGATAACTATAGATTCGCACAAAATAAAGAGAACACAAAGTATCAAAAATAATTTCCACAAAGTGTTGCCACTGTTAAGCACTTCCAGCGAGCTAGTCAAATCTTTAAGTCCCTCGCCTAAATAATCTATGTTCTTAATGCTGTTATCGTTGGCAATACTTATAATATGTTCTGAGCTATATGTCCTGAAATCGGCTTCATTACGCGAGTAATTGTATGCTAAAGATTTTATTTCATCGCCACTCTCTGAATTTATGTCATAAAATCCGTGAGTATTCAAAGCATCCGACAGATTCAGCGCATACTCTCCCACTCCACGCCGCTCAACGGTGTAGCGCCCCTCTTGGTCTTTATGTTTCACCACAAGTTGCAAAAGATTGTCAATCTCCGATGTTCTACCACTTATTACATAGTCCGAAGATAAAGAATACGAGAGGTTTGTATATGGAATACTATTCATCGCAATGTTGTAGGCCGTTGGCACAAATATCACATCTTGAGTAAATTCATTATTCTCAGACAACGGAAAGCTAAACATATAAACTTGCCCCTGCCCTACATTCACTCTGCCGAGTGCTGTTTCGCCATTCAACATTGACAATATGGCAAAGGATGTATTTGCTCCTCTCGACAATCTATATGTACCTTTCAGCTTTGGGAGGTCTCCGTTACTCTCTCGCTTTTCAAATACATCTTTATATATAATATCATTAAAATTGATACGCCCAAGGCTAGAAGATGAAGAGTCTTGTGCAATATAGGATAAGAGTCCCATACTATGAAAGAAGGAATATTTGTTTTTCTCATAGGCGAGGTTATTTGAAGGCACATAAATTACTGCCCCTCCTTCTTCCACGTATTTTGAGATGGCATTAGCCAGACCGGTAGAAATAGCCTTTACTTGATTTATAATCAGTGTATTTGTAAAAATTAAATCCGATGTCTTAAAGTTTCTATAGTCCAGCTGTTTAAATCTAAAGAAATCGTCCAGATTATATAATCTCGCAAAACTGTTCGAGTGCTTACTTTGTCCATCTATCAGCTCAGTCACGTTAATATGCTCACTTACCTCATAACTAAGAAAATACTTATCATCGAAAGATACAGGCAAATCGTTGATTTCTACTGAGGCTCTTTTAATTCCTACTGTCGAGGATGTATAAATTATACTTATCGTAGTATCTGACTGAGCGCCTATTCTTGTAGTAGTAGTAGTTTTCAGTGTATCATTAATATAGAACCTCACAGGTAAGTCTATTATTGGCTGCGAGCCATGATTCTTGAATTTCACTTTCAAGGAATTGCTCTTGCCAAGAGTTCGTCCGGGGCTATCAAACCAACAGCTATCGACCGAAACATCTCTTATTTCATCAGACTTTACTTTTGCAACATATATATTGTAAGTACTGTCTACCTCAACGTCATCCAGAGCGAAGCTGTTTTGCTGAAAATCTGATAACAGATATAATGATGATGCTCCTGTTTCTCTCAGCACAGAATTGATATATGAAAATATCGACTTGTAGGATGGAGATTTATGGCTAAAAGTGATTTTGCTAAGGTTTTGGAGAAACTCCTCCTTTGACACTAGTCTTCTATTCTCTGGCGACAGGTCATTGCTAATGAGCATAAACATCGAGCCTGATGAGGCAGTATTGGCAATCTCTACAGCCATACTGCGAGCCTCCTCGATGAGCGGTCCTGTCTCGCCATTAACCTGCATGCTAAAGGAATTGTCGATATAGATTGCTATATTGCCACCAACCTTTGTATCAACCTCATCACTATAGGGAATGTATGGCTGTGCAAATGCTACTACCAAGCAAGCAATAGCTAATATCCGCATCAACAATATAAGGAGTTCTTTCAGTCTGCTACGTCGTTTCGACTCTCGTTTCAATGTGTTCAACAATGCAGTATTGCTGAAATACACGATTTTGTATCTCCTAAAATTGAATAGGTGAATCAATATAGGCACGGCAATAAATGCCAGAGCATATAAGAAATTAGGATTTACAAATTTCATTATCCATTGATCATTTGCCAGAGAACATCCTTCAGCGTCTGAATATTATAATTAGTAATAGATGACATAAAGGAGTGAGGAATGTCGCCCAGTTCTTTGCTAATATCGCTCATCAGAACATCATCCAACATATCACTCTTGCTTATCACCAAATATCTTTTCTTATCCAATAGTTCTGCATTATATTTCCTACATTCGTCTAGCAGTATGTTGTATTCTTTAAGATGGTCATCGCTATCGGCAGGTACCATAAACAACAAGGCAGCATTACGCTCAATATGCCTCAAAAACCTAATACCCAAACCCTTGCCATCGGACGCTCCTTCAATAATGCCGGGAATGTCCGCCATCACGAAAGATTTATAATCTCGATATGACACAATGCCCAAGTTTGGCACAAGTGTGGTAAAAGGATAAGCGGCAATTTTGGGTTTTGCTGCCGACACTACCGACAACAAGGTAGACTTTCCGGCACTAGGGAAACCTACCAATCCAACATCCGCCAACACTTTCAGTTCCATTACAAACCACCCTTCTACATAGTCTTCACCGGGTTGGGAGTAGCGAGGGGTTTGGTTTGTAGACGATTTGAAGTGGGTATTCCCTAATCCTCCTCTACCACCTTTTACTACAATTTGCTCCTCTCCATCCTCGGTAATTTCAAACAGAAACTCCTGAGTTTCTCCGTCTTTTATTACTGTTCCCAATGGCACTTCAATAATAACATCATCACCATCGGCACCATGTTTATGGGCTCCTGAGCCGCTTTCACCATGTCCGGCAAAAAGATGTTTTTTGTATCGCAAAGGCAGCAAAGTCCACATTTGGCTGTTGCCTCTGACAATAATATGACCTCCTCGTCCGCCATCGCCACCATCGGGCCCACCCTTTGGTATATATTTCTCTCTACGCATATGTGTTGAGCCTGCCCCTCCTTTTCCGGAGCGGCAAAATATCTTCACATAATCTACAAAATTAGAACCTGCCATATTATTTCTACTTAAAACTATAAACTCAAGATTATCATTAGCTAGGGGATTCTCTTTATCTCTGTGGTTAAATCAGTTATATCTACTTTTAATTTTGTCTATTGATTCTGCCACACGGCTTGCAATTTCTTCTATTGCACCAGAGCCATCAACCCCTATGTGTTTTCCTTGATTTTTATAATAATCCAAGAGCGGCATGGTATTTCTAGTGTAAACTGAAATACGATTTGCAATGACAGATTTGTCTTGGTCATCTGCTCTGCCCGAAACTTTTCCTCTTTCCAAAAGACGGTTAATCAATTCTTGTTCTGCTACCTCTAGCGACACAACTCCTAGAATAGGAATATTCAAACTTTCCAGCATTATATCTAGAGCTTCGGCCTGTGCTACGGTACGTGGAAAACCATCAAAAATAAAACCATTCGCATCCGAATTACTTTCTATAATATTTCTAATCATTCCTATAACAACTGCATCTGGAACAAGGTTTCCTGCGTCCATCCATTTCTTTGCCTCTACTCCTAGCTCTGTGCTGTTAGCTATCTCATTTCTAAGAATATCACCGGTTGATAGATGTATCAAGGTCTCATCATTTTTTACAAACTCTGCTTGTGTGCCCTTGCCCGCTCCGGGAGGTCCGAATAGTACTAAATTTAACATTTTCTTTTTCTTCTTATTATTATTAATAGCTAGATATTAGCAGCTAGCAAACAGTCTATTACATATTATCTCCCTGCAAACCTCAATTATTATTGGTCTAATATCTAACATTTTTCTCACTAATTACATACGTTCGGGCATCATTATTCCCAGCAGGTTCATACCAGATTTTAAAACATTGCCTGCTGCTTTTGCCAGATTCACTCTAAAGGCTTTAACCTCATTCTCATCTACATTTAGTATTGAATGGTCGTGGTAGAAAGCATTGAAGGCTTTTGCCACATCGTAACAATAGTTTGCTATTAGTGCAGGGCTGTAATTTGCTGCTGCCTCATCAATTACTGCACCGAATTTTGTCAGCATTACTATCAAGGCTTTTTCTTTCTCCTCCAGAGTTTCGTAAGAATAGGCAGTTTTTATGCCCATTTCCTCGGCTTTTCGCAACACCGAACAAATACGAGCATAAGTATACTGAATAAAAGGTCCTGTATTACCGTTAAAATCAATAGATTCATCTGGGTTGAACATCATCTTTTTCTTCGGGTCAACTTTCAATATAAAATATTTCAAGGCTGCCAAGGCTATCATTTCATAGGTTTTATACGCTTCTTCGTCCGACAGTCCGTCTAGTTTACCAAGCTCGTCGGAAGTGGTTTTGGCAACCTCAATCATTTCTGCCACAAGGTCGTCGGCATCGACTACTGTCCCCTCGCGAGATTTCATTTTGCCGTGTGGCAACTCCACCATACCGTAAGAAAAATGAAACAGCGAACTCCCCCACTCAAAACCTAGCTTATCGAGTAGTATGGACAAAACTTTAAAATGATAATCTTGTTCATTGCCAACTACATAGACCATTCTATCAATCTTGTAATCCTGATAGCGCAACTTTGCAGTTCCGATGTCCTGAGTCATATACACCGAAGTGCCGTCGGAACGAAGCAATATCTTTTGGTCTAAGCCGTCTGCTTCGAGGTCTGCCCATACCGAACCGTCGTCATGCTTAACAAAAAGACCTTCGTCTAAACCTCTAAGGACTTCATTCTTACCCTCAAGGTAAGTGTCTGATTCGTAATATATTTTATCGAATGTGATACCAAGTTTCTTATAAGTCTTATCAAAGCCATCATATACCCAGGCATTCATTCTCTGCCAAAGAGCGTAGACTTCGGAGTCTTTGGCTTCCCACTTGCGGAGCAAATCCCGCACAGCCTTCATCGATTCTGTATTTTCGGTGGCTTCCTCCTCGCTCATTCCTTTATTCTTCAGCTCTGCAAGCTCACGTTTATATTCTGTATCGAATTTCACATAGTAGTCGCCCACTAGGTGGTCGCCTTTCTTGCCGGAGCTTTCGGGGGTTTCTCCCTTGCCATACTTAATCCACGCATACATGGATTTACAAATATGTACTCCCCTGTCATTTACAATATTTGTTCTGATTACCTTATTACCGTTTGCAGCAAGTATACGGCAAATACTGTCGCCAAGCAGATTGTTTCTGATATGACCCAGATGCAAGGGTTTATTGGTGTTTGGCGACGAAAATTCTACCATTACACTTTTGGATGAAGCATTTACTCTCGTCAAGCCATAATTATCACTAGATAAGACATTTAGCAATTGCGAATGCCAAACACTGTCTTCAAAGACAATATTCAAGAAGCCCTTAACAACATTGAAATCCTTTATCTTATCGATATTCTCGACAAGATAGCTACCAATAGAGTTTCCAATCTCTTCGGGCTTTTGTTTCAGTGAGCGGGTAAGCGGGAAAGTTACGAGTGTCAATTCTCCGTCAAACTCCTTTCGAGTCTCTTGTATTTGCAATGAATTTATGTCTATATCGGTATTATACAATACCTTGACAGCATCGCACACGTGTTTCTTCAAGTTTTCTTCCGGCATCATTCTTTGTGTATATAATTCGACAATTTGCAAATATACCGTTTTTGTGTGATTTATTGATTACCGTTTTTAGACTTGCGACATACCTCACTGTTTACCATGCGATTAAAATAAAACATTTGTATTTACCAAGTATATTCCTCCCTGTTCATTGCTTCTTTTTAGTTCTTGGTGGTAGACTCGTCCCCTCCCACTGCAAGCATCCATGAGTTACAATTCTACTTTTCAATCCGTTTATTCTCCCCTTGCAGTCCCCACACAAGCACAGCGTAATTATCTATATTACACTTTTTAAATGCTAAAGCAGCCTATTTTCATTCTCGAATGAGGCAAAATAGCTTATACCGTTGTTAAATCAACTCTTACAGGAATGACACGATTAAACTATTGAGGTTGTTTTGGGTGTAAATCGAGCTTAAAAATTAAACCTTATTAAACTTACGCGTTAAATGCGGTTTTAAAGTAACTGTTTATTATTAAGGATTTTGTGTATATTATAAGTAAGACGCACATTTCATTCCCCCTACTTTATTTTCATCAAAAATGCAATCATCCTATATATTTAACGGTGCAATCCGAGTCATTTCAGAAATAAAATATCTTCATTTAAATCTGAATTTACATTGCTTTTTCGTCAATATCAGTAACTTTGCAAAGGAAAAAATAGTGGTAAAAAAAATAATAATGGTTCTTGGCTGCTTGTCTGGAAATCGGAGTATTCGAAGATCTAAAAAATAAACACATGAAAATAGGATATTACGCTCATAGTGCATTTTGTAAT
>JBKECW010000016.1:0-29210 GCA_047975005.1 Bacteroidales bacterium
CAACACAACGGTGTTTACCTACTACTACGAAAAAGCAGGCTTCTGTGTGGGCTCGGTACCTGCCAATATTTACATCAATGCAATAGACGACAATCGAACTGCAATCTTTGATGACAAAACGCTTAGTCTTTGCGGAGCGACATTGCGCGAAGGAGGTTATCCGCTAAGTAGCAGTATGTCTTATGTTTCGGATGGCGGAGCATGGGGAACGGCAACAGCGACGGGAACAAGCGTAAATCCAAACGGATACATATCCGGAGGAGTCTTTGACGCACAGGGTTTCTGGAATGCGGTAATAGCTGCCAATGGCAATGCAGCGCCCGACAAGGTGAGTGTAACGATACCTTACACAACAGGAGCGAATGACAATTGTGCAGGAGCAAACGAGACGGCGAATTTGACAATTGTAATAACGAAGGAATAATGAAAAATGCAAACCACCCCTCCTTGAAGAAGGAGGGGATTAAAAAACTCTCCGTCTGCAAAGGAGGAGTAGCCGAAGGGGGAGGAAGTAGCTGTTTATGGCTGTAAGCCATAATTAGCCTGCCGATGGCAACGCAGTGGGGAAGGGGCACTACCAGTCCCGCACCGTTGCATACTGCAGAATGATGGTGTATGAAGGAGAAATTAATAGTGGAAAATTATAAATAATAGTCCTACCTCTTGAGCAGATCCCACGCTCATTTTACATATATATCATATATATATATACATGCATACATACATACATACTTATTCCCTCTACAGCCTCCCGGCTGTAGAGGGAATTTTTTTTTCAAAAATACATTATTATTCCTTCTGTTGGCATGTCTAATGCCTCGGATAATAGCTGTTTGTAATATTCGATTTGTTTCTTGTGCTTTGATTCGGGCTTGCCGAATTTAAAATCTATAACCGTGCATTTATTGTTTTTTATAACTATGCGGTCGGGGCGACGAATACCTCTGTTTCCGCAAAGTATATCTCTTTCATTCAGGACTTTAATTCCTTTCTCAAAATATTCCTTGTATTCGGATCTGCTAACAAACTCTGTGAGTTGCTTTGTTAGTTCCATCTGAATTGATTTTGTAACTCTGCCTTCCAAAGCAGCCCGTTCCACGGCTCTGGGGATATCGTCGGTGTAGACAACAGACTCTAGTATTTTGTGCATGGTGTTTCCCATCTCCCTTCTGCCGTCTCTGTTCTGGTCGGCAAAATAAAGCTTTGACTGTTCTGATATTCTTAGTTTCTCGGTGTAGTGTTGGAAATAGTTACTTTTTATTTCGATATTGTTGTGTTCCTTGTTCTTTGTGTCGGTGTAGTGTGCAATTTCGCCAATTGAGATATTGCTATGATGCTCGTTAATTTCTTCGTTTTTAGGCAATGGGAGAGTGTCGTAAACGCTTTTTATCCATTGAAAAGTATTGTTTTTACTGTCTTTTTCAGTCTCTTTGTCTATCGATATTATAAACAGATTGTCTTCGGCTCTCGTGCTTGCCACATATAAGACGTTCAGATTTTCTATATACCTGTCTATAATCTCCTGATTAAGGGTGCTGAAAAAGATATTCTTTTTCTTGTAATTGCCGAGTGTCTGAGGGTTCTGATGTAGTCTATTGAAAGGAGTTTCATCACTTTTGCACCATATTATGTTGTTGATGGATTTTTTATTGATAATATCCTGCGATGCAAAAGGAATGATAACAGATTTAAACTCAAGTCCTTTGGATTTGTGTATTGTGAGTATCTTCATTGCATCGTGATTATCCGGGATGCTGATATTGATTTTATGTCCTTTGTTGTCCCACCAATCTATAAATGTCGGCAGTGAGTTGTTGGTGCGCTTTTGAAATTTTATTACCTCGTCGAACAGTTGTGCAAGAAATTCCTTTGAGCCCGGAATATTCTGCAAATTAAATTTAGTACTGACAAATTCCATAGTTTCCAATAATGACACGGATGGTATATTTTGCTGATTGTCAGTTATCTCGTTAAAGATAGTGCTGAAATTCTCAAATATCTCTTCGTCTTTTAATGTCTTGTCCTTATTAATCTCTGTGCAATATAGGTATGCTAATAGTGCTTTGTGTGTGTTGTCTGTCGGGCTATTGATGTGTCTGAGGAATGATATGATAAACTTTGTGGCTGTCGAGTTGCTGAGGGTGAGTCCGTCCATTGATACAAAATCAAGATTGTAGTCCTTGTGCTTCGCTCGCCTATCGAGTAAGAAATCGGCTATTATTTTGGCTTCTGTGTTTGTTCTTGTCAGTATGGCAATGTCGGATGCTTTTTGTCCGTGGTCTTGCAGGCTGATGATGTGTCTTAATAGCAAGTCTAGGGATTTCTCAGTCTCCCAATCCTTTGTTTTTACGTCATCGGGCTTCTTGTCATTGCTTATAAGATCTATGGATATGAAACCTTTGTTGTTGTTGTCTTTCGATGATGCTTGTTGTTCGTAGTCGGAGTATGCGTCCAGTACTTGTTGGGATATGTCGCCTACCAGCTCTTTAGTATCTGTTGCGACTAGTTCTCGAAGTTTCTTGTATGTAGCATTATTAAAGTTGACTATATTTTGCTTGCTGCGCCAGTTGTTATTAAGATGATGTACTGTGGTATGGAAGGGTTTTATGTCGTCATGCACTTGGTACTCAAGGAGTTTCCAGTCTCCGTTACGCCATCGGTAGATTGATTGCTTGGTGTCGCCGACAATGAGGCTGTCGAAGCCTTCGCTTAGTCCGTTCTTCAAAAGTGGGAGAAAGTTGTCCCATTGCAACTGTGAGGTGTCTTGAAATTCGTCTATCATAAAGTGTTTTAGATAAGTACCGAGTTTCTCGTAGATGAACGGAGTTTCGTCCTCGTTAATAATTTCTCGTAAAATCATTGATGTGTCGGAAATCAGAAATACATTATTCTCTGTGCATATTTCCTTTATCTCGGAGTGTATGTCCGAAAGCAAACCTATTAAATAGATCTGCTTGTAAATGCTGACTGCCGAATTATAGCGTGCTATGTTTGCATCGTAGTAGGAGAGTATATTGCAAAATCTTTCGGATACCTCCATGTAAATATTTAAAGCCAAACTTAATTGCTCGGGGTTCTTTTTTGCAGGGAGTATAGACTCTGGCTCTTTGCACGCACGTCTTGCACGTGGTGTCACCTTCTCGAATTTTTTATCCTGAAATCTTTTTATTGTCGAGAATGCACTGCTTTTGCCATATTTAAAATCAAAAGGGTCTAAGCCATTGGATTTTACATAATGTACCAATTCATCGCATTTGTCAATGATGCTGTCTTCAAAATCGGATATTACTCCTTTTATGTCTTTTGCATAGCTCTCGATAAAGCCTTTGTCGATAATCTTATTTTTTTCTTCCTCGTCGAAGACTTTAAAATCGTCCTTGAATAATATTTCCGCCAAATGAGAAATGTCTTTGCGAATGTTCCAACTGTTGCCATTGTTGATTTTTTCCTTGCCGTAGTTGCTCAACCAATCCTTGATTTGACTGTTGTTGCCAAGTTTGTCGTACATGCGGTCGATTGCCTCGTTTTTTATGTCTTCGGTGCTAAGCTCTAGTTCAAAAGACGAGTGTAGTCCAACTTCGCGCCCAAATGCTCGCAGCACTTTCTGAAAAAAACTATCGATGGTCGATATGTTGAAGAATGAAAATTCGTGGAGAAGTCGACGTAATGCCTTCTCTGCATTTGCCTGAATCTCGGCTTTAGCTAAGCCGGTTTCTTGGGCGATGATTGAGCAGTATCCGCTTTCATCGGGACTGTTTGCCAAAGAGTCTAAAACGCTGAGTACGCGTTGTTTCATCTCGGAGGTCGCCTTGTTGGTGAAAGTTACTGCAAGGGTGTTTCGATAGTTGTATTCGTTTTGTAGAAGTAGCTTGATGTACTCTATTGTCAACCTAAATGTTTTGCCCGAACCGGCGGATGCTTTATATATGTTAAGTGTACTCATGTTTTGAAAAATGTTTCTGTTGCAAATTTAATTTATTTGTGCCATATTTGAAAAGTACTACCTTTGCTTTTTTTAGATTTTAAAAGGATGGAAGAATTGAAGGAGAAACGAGAGCTTTTGGTTATTAATCTCAGAGAGATTTTTCAAGAAAAGAATCCTCGTCTGTATAAGTTTATGCCTGACATGGTTTTTCGCTGGCTCGACAAGCAGTTGCATATCAAAGATTTGAACGAAATATTGCGTATGTATCAATACGACTATGGTAATGAGTTTACGCATAATGCCGTGTTCGATTATTTTAAAATTACTGCCGAAGTAGAGGGCTTAGACGGAATTGATAAGAATAAAAGATATATTGTTGCCTCAAACCATCCGCTTGGAGGGCTCGACGGAATGCTGATCTTTGATGTCGTTTCCCGATATTTTGGTTCGGGAAAATTCTTGGTTAATGACTTGTTGACAAAAATCCCTCAACTAAGAGATGTGTTTGTCCCTATAAATAAGTATGGTGCAAACAGTAGGGATGCCGTCAGAATGCTGGATGAGCTGTATTCGACCGACGAGCCTGTGTGTGTCTTTCCTGCCGGATTGGCATCAAGGAAAATAGACGGCAAAATTCAAGATTTGCCGTGGAATAAGCATTTTATTACTAAAGCAAAGAAATACAAAAGAGATGTAATACCTTTGTATGTCGATGCTCAAAACTCGGAATTCTTCTATAACCTTGCGCTAAACCGTAAACGCTGGGGGATACCGTGGAATATAGAACTCCTGTTTCTGCCCAAAGAGATGTTTAAAATGACAGGCGGTAAAATAAAACTAACTTTCGGAAAACCTATCCCTTTCGAGACGTTTACCTCCGAAAAAACTCCCGACCAATGGGCTGCTAGTGTCAGGGATGAAGTGTATTCGATGGACAGTAGTCAGTCGCTGTAAGCCGCAGTGATTGAGCTCTTTTATTCAGCGCTATTAATTATATAGCTAAAACATAGACGAAGTCCAGTCTTTTTTTTATAACTTTGTTCTGTTATATTAAAAACTGAATATTATGAAGGAGATTATTGCTCCTATAGATAAAGCTTTGTTGAAAGCAGAACTTACTCCTGATAAATTGTTGCGTAAAACAAATAAAGGCGGTAACGATATATATGTTATAACTCATCATGATTCTCCCAATGTGATGCTAGAATTGGGACGGCTTAGAGAGCTTACTTTTCGTGCTGCGGGAGGAGGAACAGGTAAAGAGGTTGATATAGATATCTTTGACACTCAGGAAAATCCTTTCAAGCAGCTTATTGTGTGGGATTCCGGCGCAGCTGAGATACTGGGTGGATATAGGTATATTGTTTGCAGTGATGCGCCGAAAGACGAGAATGACGAGCGATTATTGGCAACTAATAGACTTTTTAAATTCTCTCAGAAATATATTGACGAGTATGAGCCTTTGTGCATAGAGTTGGGGCGTTCGTTTGTGCAGCCCGACTATCAGTCTAGTAAGGCGGGGGCGAAGGCGTTGTTTGCGCTTGATAATTTGTGGGATGGCTTAGGAGCCTTGATTGTAGAGTATCCGCAGATAAAATACTTTTTGGGGAAAATGACTATGTATCACTCATTCGACGAGGTGGCGCTATTGTATCTTATGGCGTTTCTTGATAAGTATTTTAGGGATAAAGATGGTCTGGTTGTGCCTCGTGACGATGTCAAAATTAACTATGATTTTGAAAGTATTGCTAAAGATTTTACAGGCGATTCCTACGCAGAAGACTATAAGATATTGTCAAAATTGGTGAGAGGTAGGGGCGAAAATATACCTCCTTTGGTAAATGCTTACATGAACCTTTCTCCGTCTATGCGAGTGTTTGGTACTGTGTTGAATCGTTTTTTCGGTAATGTGGAAGAGACAGGGATTCTTGTTACAATATCTGATATCTACGGAGTTAAAAAAGATAGACATATAGAGACATATATAAAAGATTGAGTTTGATTTGTTGTAAATCGAATTTGTAGCTTGTTTTTAGATATGGGAGATTCTTGAGATGCTCTCCTGTTAATTAGGTGAAAGCCGCTTACTGTAAGGTAAGCGGCTTTTTTTTCTTTCTTTTTTCTTTCTTTTTTTTCTTCCTTCCTTCATTTCTCTTTCCTTCTTAGTGTGTAGTTGTCTTATAATTTTATTCTATTGTTCAGATTTGTTCCATTTTATTCCACCTCTTTATTTTGTTGGGATTTATTGCTAATATGTTGTATTTTTTCTATTAAAGAAAAATAAACTTTTCAACATGTGTTTATATATTATAATTAGTTGATTTATTGATGATAATACTATATTGTTAACAAATAAATGAACAAAAAATGCATTTTTTATTTGTGTATATGGTGTAATGTTTTATCAGAAAATGTCATATTGTGTAATAATGTTATTATATTTGTGGTGTAATTATGAGTAGCAATAAAAGAAAAATACGGTTTTCTTCTAGGTATCAGGCTCTTGTAGATGATAAAGGAAGGTTTGTTCTGCCGTCTGCGTATAAAAAGCAGATGGGGGAGTTAGCTCTTGAGCCGCTTGTGATTACGATGGATCCTTATAAGAAGTGTTTGCATATTTATCCAAAGGATTATTGGGAGGATGAGTTGGATCGGATGGAGGAGATGCTGGATGTAGATGTGCCGGAGCAAGCTGATTTCTTAGAGGAGCTCTATGAGCGCTTTGTTGAGGTAACTATGGCTGCGAATGGGCGTTTGAGTATTCCTGTGGAATATCGAGAGTATGCGGGCTTGAAGAAAGAAGTCCTCCTTTCGGGGGTGAAGAATATGATTGTGCTGTGGGATAAGGGTACTTATGAAAAACATTCTGCAGAAGTTAGGACGGAGCAGTTTGGGGCGAGAAAAGAAAGATTTTTAAGAGCTTATAAAGAACAGGGTAGAGACGAGAAAAAATAATTTTATGTCTAATCTTGATTATCATATACCGGTTTTGTTAAAGCAGAGTGTCGATGCTCTGATTTGTAATCCTGATGGAGTGTATGTGGATGCTACATTTGGCGGAGGAGGGCATTCGGCTGAGATTTTAAATCGTCTTTCGAGTAAAGGGCGATTGTTTGCCTTTGATCAAGATGAGGATGCTCGTGCTAATGTGGATGAGAATGATGCTCGCTTGGTCTTCGTGCTTTCTAATTTTAGATACCTGAAAAATTATTTGTCGTTTTTGGGGGTTGATTGTGTTGACGGTATTCTTGCGGACTTTGGTGTCTCGTCGCATGAGTTTGATGAGCGAGACCGAGGTTTCTCTTTTCGATTTGAGGCGAGTCTGGATATGCGTATGAATCAATCTCAGGAGTTGAAGGCGGGGCATATTGTCAATCAGTATTCGGAGGGAGAGCTGGCTCGTATTTTTCGTGCTTATGGAGATTTGGGTAATTCTGCTAGAATAGCGTCGAGTATATGCTCGGCAAGACGTGTGGAAAGTATCGATACGATAGGTCAGTTGCTTGATGTGATAAAGAGTTTTGCTCCGGAAAGAATAAGGAATAAGTTTTATGCAAAAGTCTTTCAGGCTCTGAGGATAGAGGTTAACGATGAGATGGGGGCTCTGAGGGATTTTTTGACTGATTCTGAGGGCTTGTTGAAGCCGGGAGGGCGTTTGGTTTGCTTGACTTATCATTCGTTGGAGGACAGACTTGTTAAGAATATGATGAAGTGTGGTAATGTAGGCGGTCGGGAAGAGCGTGATTTCTTTGGAGTTGCCAAGACGGTATTCTCAGAAGTTACTAGGAAGGTCGTTGTTCCTGATGCGGCGGAGATTGCCGAGAATTCGAGGTCGAGAAGTGCAAAGCTTAGGGTTGCAGTAAAATAATATGTAGATGAAAGTGGAGAGTAAAAATACTAAATCGCGTGTTGGACTCAAGCAGATCCTAGGAGGAGGAGTGCTTTCAAATAGATTTGTTAGGGCGCTTATCCCATATCTTGTTTATGTTTTTGCGTGGACTGTTGTATATGTGATAAATGGTCATTGGGGGCAGTCTGTGGTGGTTCGCAGAAGCGAGCTTGGTCGGGATGTTCAAAAGTTGCAGGTGGAGGCTACTGCTATGAAGGTGGAGTTTGAAAGGGCTAGCTTGTCTGCAGACATGGTCAAAAATATAGAGGAGAGCGATATGGGCTTGATGGTTCCTGATGTTCCGAATTATGAAATTAAAGCGAGGAGGGATTTAGAATGAAAATGTCGAATCATATAAAAGTGAGAATGGTGTGGGTGTACCTCTTCGTTGTTGTTCTGGGGTGCGTGTGCATATTATGTATGTTGAAGATTCAGTATTTTCAGGACAACAGTGTTGTTGTGGCTGCCATTGAGAAGCGGTTTAATAGCACAAGAACGATATTTGGTATTAGGGGCGAAATATGTGCGGATGATGGAGAGCCTTTGGTGGTTTCTGTTCCGGAGTTTATGGCGTCTTTCAGTTTTAAGCATCTTGGCGGCAAGAAGTTTATGGCGGATTTTGATGAAAATATCGTGGAGGTGGCAAAGTCCCTTTCGCAGGTGTATGGAGAGAAGAGTGCGGTGGAATATGAGCGAGACCTGCGGAGAGCCTTGAAGAGAAAGGTGTATTGCAGGCCTAGTTCTAGTCGGATTGGATATCCTCAGATGGAGGAGCTTAAGAAAAATGATTTTATTAGAAAGTATTGCGATTTTGAAAAAGAGTTCGATCGTGTCAGGGTCTATGGAGATTTGGCAGCTCGTACCTTGGGGCGAGTGAGTTCGTATGCATACGGTGGGGCGCATGGACAAGTAGGAGAATTGGGCTTAGAGGATTTGTATGATGCTTATCTGAAAGGAGGAGCAGGCTTAGAGCGCTTGCACACCATTGATGGCAGGCGTCTTTATTTGCCCGAAAAAGAGGCGAGTAGTGGCGATAGAATAAATACCACATTAAATTTAAAAATGCAATCTTTTGCTTATAAGGCATTAAAGAAGCAGATGATAAAGTCGGATGCTGAGTGGGGGGCTGCTATTGTTATGGAGGTTGAAACAGGAGAAGTGAAGGCTATTGCAAACCTAGGACGTGTAGATGAGGGAGAATATGCCGAGACATATAATTACGCCTTGGGCGATTTAGGGAAAATTGAGCCGGGCTCAACTTTCAAGCTGGCATCGTTTCTTGCCGCGTGGGAAGATAATAAACTGGATACCAGTAAGCATTATGATATAAATTGGGGTTTGTGGGCTTTTAGTGATCGTTTTAAGGTTTATGATAGCGATTATGGACATTCTCCTCATAAAACCCTGAAGCCTGTTCGGGTGTTCGAACTTTCGTCTAATGTGGGTACGGCGAAGATAGTTCATGGAGCGTATGGTGGTGATAACCAGGCTTTCATGGATAGGTTGTATCAGTTTGGACTTACTACTGGCATGGAAGTGGACTTTCGTGGTGTCGCATCTCCGTTGGTAAAGCCAATAGAGAGCTGGAGTAATAGTACGCTAATAGCCATGTCTTATGGGTATGAGATGGAGTTGTCGCCTTTGCATATATTGGCTTTTTATAATGCGATTGCAAATGACGGCAAATTTGTTAGACCGAAGTTTGTTAGGAATATTACTAGCAATGGCAAGGTGGTGAGGGAGTTTAAGACTGAGGTGATAAGACCTAAGGTGTGCTCTGAGTCAGGATTGAAATTTGCGCAGCAGATATTGGAAGGCGTAGTTGAGCGTGGTACTGCTACAAATATAAAGTCTGATAAGTATAAGATAGCAGGAAAAACAGGAACGGCTAAGATTGCAGATCGGAATAAGGGCTATGTTTCAGGGTGGTATCAGGCTTCGTTTGCCGGGTATTTTCCCGCAGACCAGCCAAAATATTCGTGTATCGTTACTATAAATAAGCCGCGCGGTGCTTACTACGGAGGCTCTGTTGCTGGTCCGGTGTTCAAAGAAATTGCAGATAATGCTTTCGCAGGAGGTTTGTTTCTGCGTCCAACGGTAAAAGATACTAGCGAGACCACTACAATTAGAAACCAGATAAGAGGAGGGCGTGCAGATGTTGTAAAGGATGTAGCAAAGGTGTTTGGCGTGCCTGTTAGTTGCAATGATGATAATCGTTATTTGTCTCCTGTGAAGAGCGATTCGGTGGAAGTGTTGAAGGGCTTAAATATAAAAGACGGAATAATGCCAAATTTGATAGGGATGAATATGTCTGATGCTCTTTATATTCTTGAAGAAGAGGGGCTTCGTGTTGATATTGTCGGTGCGGGGTCTGTTGCTCAGCAATCTGTTCCGGTTGGTGCTAAGTTGCAAAAGGGAAAGCGTGTAATATTGAAAGCAAAAATGTGAAAATGAAACAAGTCTCACGTAGAACACAATTATATTGGCGAGATGCACCTGTCTGTCGGCAAGGCAGGAGTGGCAATTAAAAAACAAAATATAAACACATGAAACTACTAAAAGAAATATTACAAGGGCTTAAATTCGAGGTGCTGTCAGGTGATATTGATCGCCCGGTAGGCTCTCTAACTGTAGATTCCAGACGAGTTGACTCAGGAGCCTTGTTTATTGCCTTGAAAGGAGAGCATGTGGATGGACATCTGTATGTGCAGTCTGCGATAGATGCGGGAGCTAGTGTTGTTGTTGTTGAGGATGCTGTTGAAATTAATGGGGGCGCAACAGTGCTTAAGGTGGACTCTTGTGATGACGCAACTGCCATTATTGCAAGAAACTTTTATAATAATCCGTCGTCTAAGCTTAAGCTGATAGGGGTAACGGGAACAAATGGAAAGACCTCGATTGCAACATGGTTGTTTGATTTGTTTTCAATGCTCGGCTCAAAATGTGGATTGATATCTACAATATCAGTGAAGTCCTGTGCTGGCGAGGTGGTAGACTCTAAGCATACAACTCCGTTTCCCATTGATTTGAATAGAATTATTGCCGGGATGGTAAATGATGGATGTGAGTATTGTTTTATGGAGGTTAGTTCTCATGCTTGTGCGCAGGGACGTATTGCTGGACTCGTATTTGCGGGTGGAGTTTTTACCAACATTACTCACGATCATCTAGATTACCATAAAACTTTTGCAGAATACCTGAGAACTAAAAAGAGCTTCTTTGACTCGTTGTCGGCCAATGCGTTCGCCTTGACTAATGCGGATGATAAGAACGGGATGGTGATGCTGCAAAATTGTGATGCTGATAGATATACATATTCACTTTTAAAAATGGCAGATTTTAAGGCTGCTGTGCTAGAAAAGTATGCAGATTCTACATTTGTTAAAATATTGAACGATGAGCTATGTGTGAGAGTTATTGGCGATTATAATATTTACAATATCCTCGCGGTGTTTTCTGTTGCCGTTCTTTTGGGAAAGGATAAAGACGAAGTGTTGCAAGCAATTTCCATGCTACGCCCCGTAGCGGGACGAATGGAGTTTGTGAGTGCAGCTGATGGTCGAATAGGAGTGGTTGACTATGCGCATACTCCTGATGCTCTGAGAAATGTATTAGAGACATTGCAAAAACAGAAGAATGGACAGAACGTCAAGATAATTACAGTTGTGGGCTGTGGCGGCGATAGAGACAATACAAAACGCCCTATTATGGCGAGTGTAGCTCAGAAGTTTAGCGATGTTGTAGTGCTGACGTCCGACAACCCACGAACGGAAAATCCGTCTGCGATACTAGATGATATGATGCAGGGCATTGATGACACTGACAATAAAAATGTATTCAGAATCGAAGGGCGTGCTGATGCAATTAAGGTGGCTGCAAGTTTAGCTAAAGGTGGCGATATTATCCTTGTGGCAGGGAAGGGACATGAAACATATCAGGAAGTAAACGGTAAGAGAACTCACTTTGATGACAAGGAGCAATTGTTGAATCTGTTTAAATAGGAAAAGATGTTGTATTGGTTATATGAAATATTAAAAGATAGCGATATTCCTGGAATTGGAATGTTGCAGTATTTGTCTTTTCGTTCGGCTGTAGCGATAGTGTTATCTCTTATTATTGCTACTATATTTGGGAAGTCGCTTATTAGACTATTGCAACGAAAGCAAATAGGTGAGGAGATTAGAAACCTTGGGCTTGAGGGGCAACTAGAGAAAAAGGGAACTCCGACAATGGGAGGCATAATCATAATACTGGCAATTGTGATACCTACTGTACTGTGTGCAGACTTGTCTAATATATATGTAGTTCTGATGCTGGTAACCACGATGTGGCTGGGATTTGTAGGCTTTCTGGATGACTACATTAAGACTTTCAAGAAAAATAAAAAAGGGCTTGCAGGGAAATTTAAAATTGTTGCGCAGGTGCTTTTGGGGCTTGGTATTACCCTTGCTCTATATAATGGAGATAGGCTTGGAATACGTGAGACTAATGTGGCGCAAAGTGCCCTTGTCGACGAAGGAAGTGGCAGGGTAGAGTCTGCGCAAAACAAGTTGTCTGAAGTTTGTTATCATACGACACGAACAACTGTACCTTTCTCAAAAAATATCAGATTTCATTATGGTATGTTGGTGGGTGCAGATGCCACATCAGACCTTGCTTGGATAGTCTACGGTCTGATTATAGTCTTTGTGATTGCAGCAGTGTCAAATGCTGTTAATCTGACCGACGGATTGGATGGTTTGGCGGCAGGAACAACTGCTATTAGTGGCTCTACACTAGGCATATTGGCATACCTTAGTGGGAATGTCATATTTGCAAGCTATCTGAACATAATGTATCTGCCTGATATAGGAGAGCTTACTGTTTTTGTGAGTGCGTTTATAGGTGCACTTATCGGTTTTTTGTGGTACAACTCGTATCCTGCTCAGGTTTTTATGGGAGATACTGGTAGTTTGACTCTGGGCGGAATATTGGCCGTATTGGCAATATTAATAAGAAAAGAACTCCTAATACCTGTGCTGTGTTTTGTGTTCCTTGCCGAGAACTTGTCTGTAATAATTCAGGTGTTTTGGTTTAAGCTCTCTAAACGCCTGTATGGAGAGGGGCGTAGGGTCTTCAAGATGTCTCCAATACATCATCATTTCCAGAAATGCAATTATGTGGAGCCAAAAATTGTATCGCGTTTCTGGATTGTTGCTATTGCTTTTGCAGCTATAACAATTGTAATCCTTAAAATTCGGTAGATGATGAGTAGAAAAATAGTCATACTGGGTGGTGGTGAGAGCGGATTTGGTGCCGCTAAACTGGCAGTGTCTAAGGGCTATTGTGTGTTTGTTTCGGATTTAGCTGCTCTGAAACCGGAGTTTGAGCGAGGACTGAAAGAACTGGGAGTTGACTACGAGTCAGGGCAACATTCCATGGATAGAATCTTAAAAGCGGATATTGTCGTAAAGAGTCCGGGTATTCCCAGCGATTCGGAAGTAGTAAATCAGATACTAGATAAAAATATTCCTGTTATCTCAGAAATAGAATTTGCCTATAAATTTTATGATGGCAAAACTATCTGTATTACAGGTAGCAATGGTAAGACCACAACAACATTGATGATTTATCACATTTTGAAATATGCAGGTCTAAATGTTGGGCTTGCAGGAAATGTCGGTAACAGTTTTGCATCATTGATAGCTGATGGCGATTACGACTACGTTGTGTTGGAAGTTAGTAGTTTTCAGCTTGATGAGTGCTACGACTTTAGAGCCAATATTGCTGTTGTTACAAACATAACGCCCGATCACCTGAATCGGTACGGGTATAAAATGGAGAATTACGTAAAATCTAAATTTAGAATAACCCGTAATCAAAGCGAGGATGACGTGCTTATAGTTCCTGATAATGATCTGGAAATCATGAATAATATGTGCTATAATTCCGGAAAAGCGCAGTTATGGACTTTTGGGGGCAGCAATGAGAATGCTGCATATATTGAGAATGCAATGCTGATAATAAATATAGACAAAAATATTACAATTATGGATACAAATTTTTTGAAGGTGAAAGGGGTGCACAATTGCCAGAATGCTATGGCAGCCTCCTTAGTGTCGTCGGCAATAGGTATTTCTGATGATTATATTCGTAAGAGTTTGGAGACATTTAGCGGAGTAGAACATAGATTTGAGTATGTGCGGACTCATCGTGGGGTGAAGTACTACAACGATTCGAAAGCGACTAATGTCAACTCCGCTTGGTATGCGCTAGAATCTTCTGAAGAACCTGTCGTTTGGATTGTTGGAGGAGTAGACAAAGGCAATGATTATGGTCAGTTGCTGACACTTGTTGATTCCAAGGTTAAGGCTATTGTGTGTCTTGGTTTAGATAATAAGAAAATTATTGATGCTTTCGCAGCTGTTAATAGTGATATTGTTGAGTGCGACACAATGGGTGATGCGGTCAGAGCTGCAAGTCGTTTTGCGGAGTCTGGCGACACCGTTCTTTTGTCGCCTGCTTGTGCCAGTTTTGATTTATTTAAAAATTACGAAGATCGAGGCACTCAGTTTAAAAACGAAGTGAAAAAGTTATGATCCGTATAGAGAAGATACAAAGCAACGGATTCTTTAAGGGAGATAGACCCATGTGGGTGATATTATTGTTTCTGTCGATTATTTCGGTACTTGCAGTTTCAAGTGCTTCTGGCTCTGTTGCATTTAGGCAGAATAGCAGTGTGGGATATTATATCTTCAAGCATTTGCTCTTCTTGATAGGAGGGTTTGGACTTATCTTGCTTCAGGTCAAATATGTGCCGGTGAGTTTTTATAGGAGAATGTCGTTGCCATTTCTTATTGTATCTTTTGCTTTGTTGTTGCTCAATTTACTTGTGTCTAGCAATAGGTCCTTGCCCCTGTTTGGAGGCTTGTCGTTTCAACCTCAGGAATTTGTAAAGCTGTCTTTGATAATGTATGTCTCGACCCTCTTTGCTAAGTGTAAGTACGACTTGTACGATGTTGATCAAATGTTTTGGAAAGTGTTAGGGATGACAGGTTTTATATGTCTGATTATCTCTTTCCGCGATATATCTACTGCGGCATTGTTATTTGCTACAATATTTGTGTTGATGCTTGCTGTCGGTGTGCGTAGGGCAAAGTTGTTGGGGGTAGTTGTTGCCTTGCTTGTTCTTGTTGTGTCTGCATATTTAGTGGCGGACATAGTGCCCAAGGAGGGATTCTCGGGTCGTATACACACTTTCAAATCAAGGATTGACGGCTTTATTGATGGTACTCCGCAAGGAAACAGCAATGTTGAGCTCGGTCAGGACGATTATTTTAAGTATTCTATATATAAGGGCGGGCATGGAATTGCCGGTCCGGGTAGGTCTAAAATGAGGGTGTCTCCTGCGGCGGACAATGATTTTGTGTATTCGGTCATTGTTGAAGAGTACTCTCTAGTACTAGGTATAGTTATTATATTTCTGTATGCGTGGGTGTTGTATCGAGGGGCAAAAGCTGGAGACGAAGCAGATGATCCATTCTCAAAGTTTGTGGCGCTAGGCTTAGCTGTACTTATTACCTTTCAGGCATTTATGAATATAGGAGTAAATGTCGGATTATTCCCGGTGACGGGACAGCCATTGCCATGGGTGAGTATGGGAGGAACATCAATGCTTGTTACAGCAGGGGCGTTCGGAGTGATAATAAGTGTCAGTTATCAGAACGAGAAAGACAGAGAAGAAAAATCAATGAATAGTTGATGTGGCTAGATTAATTGGTTTAATGTTATATCTTTGTTCGAAATGTATGTATTTGATACAATGAAATTCTGAAACAAACGTCCGTAATGAATCCTTTGTAAGCGGAGAGTCCTTAAGAGGTGTAATCACCTTACCTATTACGAGTCTGTTTAAAGCGATGGGTAAATATAGATGAGTGGATGTAGAAACAAGGCGGGTCTGAAAAAAAAAGTATATGTATGAAAAAATATAAAGTTATAGTAAGTGGAGGTGGGACTGGCGGTCATATTTTTCCCGCAATTTCGATAGCAGATAAGATTAAGGAACGATATCCGGATTCTGAAATTCTGTTCGTTGGAGCAAAAGGACGCATGGAGATGAGTAGAGTGCCCAAAGCCGGCTATGAAATAAAAGGTCTGCCAATAACAGGAATGCCTCGCAAATTCAGTTTGCAATTTATAAAATTCGTGTTAAATCTTAGGAAGAGCCTGAAAATGGCAAAAAAGATAGTTGCTGATTTTAATCCGAATGTGGTTGTCGGAGTTGGTGGATATGCAAGTGCTCCGCTACTAAAAGCAGCAAGTCGTTCAGGAGTGCCGACAATACTTCAGGAGCAAAACTCGTATGCTGGTAAGGCAAACCAGTGGCTGGCAAACCAAGCCAGTGCTATTTGTGTAGCGTATGACAAAATGGCTAGATTCTTCCCCGAGGATAAAACTCATTTGACAGGAAATCCTGTAAGAAAAGATATTTTAGATTCTTGTAGTGTGTCTAAAGTTGTTGCTGCAGACTTCTTTGGTATTAGCAATTCAGACCCGATTGTATTGATTCTAGGAGGAAGCCTGGGAGCTAAGTCTCTCAATGACTCTATGATGAGTAATATCGTAGCATTGTCAAGCGAGAAGATAAACTTTATATGGCAATGTGGGAAAAGAGACTTTGCCAGCATATCTGACCGCATTGCTAGCAAAGGACTACCTGAGAATGTGTATCTGCACGAATTTGTCGACTCTATGAACATGGCATACGCTTGCGCTGATGTGATTGTGAGTCGGGCAGGAGCCAGTACGATATCAGAACTTTGCTTGGTTGGAAAGCCTACTATATTAGTGCCGTCTCCCAATGTAGCAGAAGACCATCAGAAGAAGAACGCTATGGCTCTAGTAGAGAAAGGAGCTGCAGTGATGCTGGAGGACTGCGATGTTATGGAGCATCTGCCAGAAAAGATGATAAATCTAGCACATGATGAATTGCAAAAAACAAGATTGGGCGAGAATATAAAAAAACTTGCTAGACCTGATGCTGTTGATAGAATTGTCGATATTATTATAGAAAAATCAAGATAAATGGATATTACTATTAATTATAAGAATGTATTTTTCCTAGGGATAGGGGGGATTGGAATGAGTGCTTTGGCTAGATTCTTTATTTCCAAAGGAATGTGGATATATGGGTACGATTTGACGCCCTCAAAACTGACTGAAGAATTGGAAGAAGAAGGAGCAAATATCATTTATTCGGATGATGTTGAGCTTATTTCCGAAGAATTGACACCATTCAATACTCTTGTTGTTTACACTCCTGCAATTCCTAAGGATTTGAAAATGTTTAATAGTATGGTAGACAGGGAGTTTACCATAGTGAAAAGATCAGAAGTGTTAGGAGAGATTAGTAAGATGTACAAAACACTGGCAGTGGCAGGAACTCACGGTAAAACTTCTGTGTCGACACTTCTGGCTCATATTATGTGGCGCTCCTATAAACAGTGTGTGGGCATACTTGGAGGAATATCCTTAAACTATAAGTCTAATATAGTATTGCCCACAGATAGCTCGGATTGGCTAGTTGCCGAAGCAGACGAATTTGATAGGTCATTTTTGCAGCTGTCAGTTCAGAAAGCCGTTGTTACGGCAGTCGATGCAGATCATCTTGATGTTTATCAGGATGAAGACGGTATGGTGCAAGCATATCGAGACTTTATCGATCGAATTGAGCCTGCAGGGGTGCTAGTGACAAAACCTGCCATAACAAAGCTGGCAGATCACCGTAATGACTTGCGAATATTTACATATTCTTCAGAGCTATGTAGCGACGTAGACCTCTGTCCGACTAGAATTGAGGAGCATGGAATGGGGTATATTCTTGATGTAAAAACACCGTGTGGAATTATCGAAAATATGGAGCTTAAAATACCCGGCGAGATTAATATCGAAAATGCCGTAGCTGCCATAGCAATAGCCTCTCTGTCTGGAGTTAGTGCCGATGATATTAAACTTGCTGTTAATACATTCAAAGGGGTTTCTCGCAGATTTCAGGTTGTTTATTCATCTGACGACCTAGTGTATATCGACGATTATGCGCACCACCCCGAAGAAATAAAAGCAACAGTAAAGTCTGTGAAAAAATATTTCCCAGACAAGAAAACAGTAGGTATATTTCAGCCGCATCTTTTTTCAAGAACCAGGGATTTTGCTAAAGAATTTGCAGCAAGTTTGGATTTGTTAGATGAATGCTATTTGTTGGACATATATCCAGCAAGGGAGAAGCCTATCGAAGGCGTGACTTCGGAACTTATAGCTAAACAAATGACAAACAAAAATGTAAAAATTGTTGACAAGTCGGAAATAGAACATATTGTTGACGGACTTATTGACACTGTTTTGTTAACAATTGGTGCAGGAAATATTGGATTAGAGTCGCTTAGAATTTTATCTTTGCTGAATAATAGATTATAGTTTTTAATAACGTGAAAAAACGTATTTTACATATAGGTCTGTTGCTAGTATTGTGCATAGTTATTATTGTTACAATGTTTAAGGTTGCTAGCATGTATGCTAATGCAAGCCTTAAGAATGTTTATGTGAAAAACGAGAACGAGTTGAGATTTGTAACTGATACATATATCAGTGAGCAAGTTCGTAACAGTACACTCGTAAAAAGCCACATCTTTAAGGATATGAACATAGACAGCATGGAGAGATATCTGTCAAGAAATAAGTTCATAGAGAATGTTGACGTTATAAAAACATATTCATACGAAGAAGGACGTATGACTGGCGGGCTCGTTGTAAATATAGCACAGCGTAGACCTATAGTCAGGGTGAAAACAAGCACCGATGATTACTTCTTGGATAAAGACGGAACTCGCTTAGACAGAGTAGAGCTTTTTGCAACTCCTGTTTTATTAGCATCCGGGAATATTGACGAAACCTTTGCCAGAGAAAATGTTGTGCCTCTTGTAAATTTTATTGACAAGAGTGACTTCTGGTCTTCTCAGGTAAGTCAGGTTTATGTGGATAAAAATAAGGATATCGGTTTAGTTATGATTTTTGGAGCACAGCTGGTTGTAGTAGGTGATGCAAGCATGCTAAAGGAAAAATTTGAGAACCTTTGGAGCTTTTATAAAGATCCTGTTGCAGCATCAAATATGAGCAAGTACAAGATTATAAATTTGAAGTATGACGGACAGGTTGTTTGTTCAAAGAAAGATATGTAAAAAAAAGAAGTTATGAGCAAGTGTTATACAGCAGCAATAGACATAGGAACCTCTAGAGTAAGAGTGGCAGTAGCCAAAATAAACGACTCGAAAGAAGTTCAATTGCTCGGCTATGCCGAGGAAGTGACTAATGGAGTTATTAATAGCGAAGTACTACACATAAGAAATGTGGCTGATTCCATTCAAAGAGCCTTATATAGAGTAGAACAAAAACTAGATGCAAGAATAACTAAGGCATTTGTCAACGTCGGAGGACGCAGGTTTATTACGAAGTACTTTAAGTTTGACAAGCTCGTTGGCGAGAGCGGTATTATTTTGGAGTCCGATGTAATGTATCTGGAGAATGAAGTGCGAAATGTAAAGATACAGTCCGACTTCACTATCTATGAAATCTGCGCTGCAAAATACACTGTCGACGGAGACAAAAAAGTGGAAGATCCTGTGCAGATGTCAGGACGCAAACTCGCAGCAGAGTATACTGTTGTTATTGGACCAAAAGACTATAGCCGAAACATACAAAAGGTATTTGATGATATTGGCATAGATATCTTAAAGTTGTCGGTAGACCCGATAACAACATCTAGATTGTATATATCTGCCGATGAGATGGAGGCTGGTGCAATACTATTGGATATGGGAAAAGGCACAACAAAGTGTTCGGTCTATGTGGACGGCAGGGTAAAACTGATGTATACCATACCATTGGGAGGAGATTCGGTTACAGAGGATATCAAAAAGGGTCTTAATATTTCATATCGAAACGCCGAGAAACTGAAATTAGAGGATGCTTGCTCTAAAATTGACACTACTGAAGACGATAAGATAATAACAATACCGCAAGGATCTGGGTGGGCACCCAAAGAGATATCGCGTAAGAATCTGTCTAATATTGTAGAGGCGAGAGTTGAAGAAATATTAGGATTCCTAAACGAAGAGTTTTTGAGGTTAAATATACACGAAGACATAGGTTCTGGGATTATTATTGTCGGAGGAGCTTCAAGATTGAAAGATGTTTCAGGACTCATTTCCTTTGTGTTCGGACTGCCTGTTAAGCACGGACTACCTAATTTCAAAATAGAAAGTAGCAGCAGGAAAATTTTAACTCATCCATTGAATGCCTCTTTGTCAGGACTAATAGCAGCAAAGTTGGGATTCGTTGGCGAGCAGGGAAACATAAAAATGAATTCAGGCGATGATATAGGCACAATGCAGAATAATGCAATAGGAGACTTTTTTAATAACTTGTTTAGCAAAGTGGTTAAATAAATATAGGCATGCACAACGATTTGATAAACTATGATATTCCCAAGACTTCTGATAATAGTATAATAACCGTTATAGGAATAGGTGGAGCAGGAAATAACACAGTAAATAACCTTTATAGAAGAGGTGTTGACGGCATCTCCTTTGTAAATTGTAATACTGATGCTCAGGTCTTGTCCGCAAGTCCGGTCCCTGTCAAAATATTGTTAGGAGAAAAACTTACACATGGTAAAGGAGCCGGCGATGATGCAGAAGTAGGAGAGAAAGCAGCTCTGGAAAACGAGTCTGATATCAGAGCAGTGTTGTCAGATGGAACCAAAATGCTGTTTATTACAGCAGGGATGGGAGCAGGTACAGGAACAGGTGCAAGTTGTGTTATTGCAAACATTGCCAAAGAAATGGGCATATTGACAGTTGCAGTCGTGTCATTCCCGTCGCCACTTGAGGGGAAGAAGCATTTCTCGCAAGCATACGATGGTCTGCTTAAACTGCAAGAAAGTGTAGACTCGCTGCTAGTGCTAAAAAACGACGTGTTGTTTGATATCTTTGAAGACCTGCCTGTGTCGCAAGCTCTAAAAAAGTCGGATGATATTATTGCCACCGCAGTGAAAGGAACAGTAGAAATAATTTCCTTGCATGGTGTTGTAAATATAGACTTTGCCGATGTTGATACGGTGCTTAGGAATAGCCGCGTTTTTGTCATGGGAGCAGGCTATGGCGATGGGGAAGGACGAGTAATGAAAGCCGTCAAAGAAGCTATTGAATCACCATTACTTGCTGATAATTCAATACATGGAGCCAACTACATATTGGTTAATATGATATACGGCAACACCGAATTCAAAATGTCAGAGATAGGGTCAGCAATGAAAATACTTCAGGGCATGTCCTCAAACAATGCCGAGATTATTTATGGCACAATGCATGATGACTCGTTGGGCGATAGAATTGGGATAACTATCGTAGCATCAGGATTTGCAGATAGGGTTAAGGTCTTAGATGAGTTAGATAGAAAAAAAGAAGACTCTGACACTCAACAGACGACAGAAAACAAAAGCTACAGCTCTGTTGTAACTAGGGAGACGAGAGAACATTCAAATTTAGCTAAAGAGCAAGCTGTTTATGAAAAATTTGACCTGTGTTCCGAAAGCGATACTGCTGAGCTAACTTTGGATAACTCTGAGTATCAGGATATATATGAGGCTGATAAAGAACGGCAAGACATCGATGCTTATCTTGATAAAGATGATTCATTCAGCATGGAAGACATTTTTAATGAGGAGCGAGAGCAAGCCAATAAAGAGATGGATTTAAGAAACGAAGAGAATCTACGGAAACTAAAAGAGGATAAAATTATCGAGCAAGAGCTGTATGCCGATAAGCAACGAAAAGAGCGAGAACGCAAGGAGTTTTTACGTCAACAAAAGGCAGAAGACAAGAAGAAACGTCAGCATCTGCAAGAAGTGCAACGAAAAAAAGATGAAGAAAAAAAGATAGAGAAGGAGAAAGCCAAGAGGAGTGCGTTTAATGATAGTAAAAAGGAGTCTAGTTTGTGGGGAGCAAACTTTTTTAAAGACGATGATGAGTAATTATTAAGATATATACTTAAGTATTTTAATTATGTTGAAATTTGATGTGCCTGAAAACGAAGGACCAATAATAAAAGTTGTAGGAGTTGGTGGAGCCGGTGGCAATGCTGTTAAGCATATGGCTAACAATGGTATAAAGAATGTTGAATTTATAATATGCAACACCGACTACCAAGACTTGCTAAATAGCCCCATCGAAAATAAAATACAGCTAGGGCCTGAGCTTACAGAAGGACTTGGAGCCGGAAGCAAGCCCGATATTGGTAGGCAAGCAGCACTTGAAACAACGTCTGAGATAGAAACCGCAGTTCGTGGGGCAGAAATGGTATTCGTTACAGCCGGAATGGGAGGTGGCACAGGAACAGGAGCTGCTCCCATTGTTGCAAAGGTATGTAAAGACATGGGGATTCTTACTGTCGGGATTGTTACGATACCATTTAAGGATGAAGGCTTAAGACGCTTGAGACATGCATGTCGAGGTCTCGAAGAGCTTGTGCCAAATGTAGACTCTCTTTTGGTTGTAAACAACCAGCGGATTATAGATATCTTTGGAGATTTGGGCTTTTCTGAGTCTTTTGCAAAAGCTGACGATGTGTTGGCTACTGCTACTAGAGGTATTGCAGAAATTGTTGACGTTACCGGATACATGAACGTGCAACTATCAAATGTTCAGGCTATAATGCGCAATAGTGGTTTGGCTTTGATGGGATCTGGGCAGGCAGGGGGAACTAATCGAGCAATAGAAGCCTTAGAGAATGCCTTGCACTCGCCATTGCTAAACAACAATAACGTCTTTGGGGCAAGAAGTGTACTAATTAGCATATACTCAAGCAGCAGCCATGAAGTTACTCCTAAGGAGATAACCGCAGTGCACCAAGCAATGCAAGACTTTTCGGGAAATAATGCTGATATTATTCCCGGAAGTGCTATTGATGAGTCCTTAGGCGAAGAAGTGTCAATAACTATTGTCGCAACAGGGTTTGATAAGTCGGGGCTTGAGCAATATGTGTTTGGAGATCTTGAACACCAAGAATTAATAAACATGCAAGAAGAGATATATAGACCGATAAACTCTAAATACCTGGCAACGGCGCAGGTTGACGATAATTATAGAAGTTATAACCCTCAGTCTAATAATAGAGACTTCGTGTTAGAAGACAATTACGATGCAGAAGTGCAAGACAAGGAGGGGCAAATTGATTTCCATTCTGTAGACGACCAAGTACTTGCTAATCTTGAAAATGTACCGGCATATATGAGGCGCAGAAAGAATATGAAAAGAAGAACTGACAATTCTGGCAGCATATTGTCGAATAAGGGGGTGGTGAATAGTGCAGATAACAATACTCCAGTAGTTACAGAAAACCGATATCTAAATAGAAACGAAGATTAAAATTATTAGGAATATATAATTCTAATAGCTAACTTTGTGGCCTGTAATAAATGTCCGGATGGTGGAATTGGTAGACACGCTAGCTTGAGGGGCTAGTGGCCGTTAGGCTGTGCAAGTTCGAGTCTTGTTCCGGACACTCCCTGCAAAATATTTTACACCACTATAAGTCTCACTCTTATTATTCTTATTATTGCAAAAAAGGATTGTCCCTCTTTTCTTTACCTATAGTTGTAGGCTGTCCATGCCCACATATAACACAAGTGTCCTCGGGAAGCGAGAGCAGTTTGCTCTTTATGCTGCTAGTAAGCAGATTCATACTGCCACCGGGTAAGTCTGTTCTGCCGATACTGCCATTGAATAATACATCACCAGAAATAAGTATGCCATTTTGAGGGAAGAAGTAGCACAAACTGCCCGGCGAATGTCCGGGTACATGTAGTGTCTGCATATTATCACCGCCAATACATGTAGTGTATGTCTCGTCGATATATTCGTCAGGGGAATTTATAGCTTGCATGGGTATGCCAAATCGCCCTGCCATCGAAACCGCATTCTCTAAGAGAAATGTGTCGCCCTCGTGCATCCTTAGACTAGAGCCATAATGCGAAACGATGTTGTTTACTCCCATGATATGATCGAAGTGAGCATGCGTTAACAGAATTTCCACATCCGATATATTGTTGTCATTTAAAAAAATATTCAATAATTTGTATTCATTATCATTGCTACATGCCGGATCGAATAGAAGGCATTTTGTGTCGTCCCACACAACTGTCGTATTAACTTGTAGTGGGTTAAAGCTGAAAATCTTGTATTGCATTATAAATTTATTTATAGTCAAATATACAAAATACCTAGTATAAACGCCAGTGTTAAATGTGTTTTTTTCTTTACTGTAGAATTATGATAAGGTTATTGATAAATTTATCTGAAAAATAGTGTTGTGTGTATTGTTGTAATTATATATATTTGGCAAAAATTTTATTTAAAGGAAATTATGAAGAAGTTATTTATGATGGCTGTTGTAGCATTAGCAACAGTGGTAGCAGTAAATGCACAAGACAAAACATTTGAGTTCGGTCTTAAAGCAGGGGTAAATATGTCTCAATTTGATGTTGAAGATGCAAGTAATTTAGACATTTCTAATAGAACGTCTTTTTATGGAGGTGCTTTATTGGAGATGCACATGACTAGAGTTTGGTCTCTTCAAGGTGAGGTTTTGTATGGAGATGCAGGGTCTAAGGTGAAAATCGGAAACGAAGAAGTTAAGTATTCTACTCCTATGATTGACATCCCTCTTGCTCTAAAACTTTACTTGATTGAGAATAAGCTAAGCCTTCATGCAGGTGTTTCTCTTGGTGTTATGATAGATGCTAAAGGAGAATACGCTGGTAGGGATATTGCTGTAACTGGTAACGGTACTGACTATTTTGACCTTGGTGTTATTGGTGGAGCTGAATTTAAATTTGGAAGACACTTCTTTATCGATGCTAGATATAAGTATGGTTTTTCTGACATTCAGCCTGATGCTAAACTAAGAACAATTCAAGTAGGTTTGGGATACAGATTCTAAACTACGCTTTACATGGATAAAAAAACCAACCGCAAGAATGCGGTTGGTTTTTTTTTATTTATATCCAAGACCTTACTGCTACTTATATCAGAATAAAGAGTCTACAAACTCTGTCCTATTAAATAATTGTAGATCCTCCATCTTCTCGCCAATACCAATATACTTTACAGGAATTTTAAATTGATCGGATATTCCTATTACCACACCGCCCTTTGCTGTCCCATCTAGCTTTGTTAACGCCATCGCTGTAACATCAGTGGCTTGGGTAAACTGCTTTGCCTGCTCAAATGCATTCTGCCCGGTAGAGCCGTCTAGAACTAAAAGAACCTCCTGTGGCGCATTGGGGACAACTTTCTTCATTACTGCTTTAATCTTGGAAAGCTCGTTCATCAGATTGATTTTGTTGTGCAGTCTGCCGGCTGTGTCTATCAATACGACGTCAGCATTATTCTTCACTGCCGATTGAAGCGTGTCGAAAGCTACCGATGCAGGGTCGGCACCCATTCCTTGTTTCACGATTGGCACGTCCACTCTGTCTGCCCATATTTGTAGTTGGTCTACGGCTGCTGCACGGAATGTATCGGCAGCTCCCAGATAAACTTTCTTGCCTGCTTGCTTAAATTGGTGTGCCAGTTTTCCGATTGTCGTAGTTTTGCCAACTCCGTTTACTCCAACTACCATTATTACGTAGGGAGTATTGCTTGGAGCAATATCAAAATTCTCCGTGTCGGCAGAATTATTCTCCTTTAATAATTCCGCTATCTCCTCGCGCAAAATACTATTTAGCTCCGAAGTGCCCAGATATTTGTCTCGGGCTACACGTGCCTCTATGCGCTCAATTATCTTAAGTGTAGTGTTGACTCCTACGTCAGATGTGATTAGTGCTTCTTCGAGATTGTCGAGCACCTCGTCATCAACTCTAGATTTTCCTGCAACTGCTCTTCCAATCTTGTCTAGTACGCTTGTTTTTGTTTTAGAAAGCCCTTCATTTAGGCTTTCTTTCTTCTTCTTCGAAAACATTCCGAAAATTGCCATATCCAAATTCTTTTTATAAGTGCCTCAAAGATAATAAAAAAAAGCTCGTGGAAATTATTTATTCCATGAGCTTCTTTATCGTAATCTACGAATTACCTTATTCGTTAATGCGCCTATTTTTTCTCAAAATAGCTTTTTACTTCCTCGTTTGGTACTACGCTTTCTTGGAAACAATAAGATCCTGTTTTCTCAGATTTTACCATTTTTACCACTTTTGCGAATCCCTTTCCTTCTCCTTTTTGGAGTGATGCTACAGTCTTCTTTGCCATTTCTTATTATTTTATTTCGCGATGAACTGTCATTTTTCTTAATATTGGATTGTATTTTTTCAACTCCAATCTGTCTGTTGTGTTCTTCTTGTTTTTTACAGTTACATATCTAGATGTTCCAGGCTGACCACTCTCCTTATGTTCTGTACATTCAAGAATTACTTGAACTCTATTTCCTTTTTTTGCCATGATTACAATGCTTTTTTAGATAAAAAACCTTTTTCTAAAGATTCTTTTAAAACTGTATTTAAACCCCTTTTGTTGATTATTTTGAGCCCTGCGGCTGATACTGTAAGCCTTATCCATTTATCCTCTTCCGGCAGATAAAACTTCTTTTTGAATAGATTTGGGTAGAACCTTCTTTTGGTCTTTCTGTTTGAGTGCGAAACGTTGTTTCCCACCATGACCTTTTTTCCTGTTACTTGACAAACTCGTGACATTTCTATTGTATTTTATTTCTTTCCTTGTTTTTTCGGACTGCAAATTAAGCAATTATTTATGATATAAGCAAAAGTTTATCGCTTTATTTTACACTTTAGTTGACTCTGACTATTTAATGTCTTGGTATATTGCTTATTTGGAGGAATTGGCGGAGGCATACTCGAGGGACAATTACTAAATTGTTGTACGAAGAAAATATTGATGTTATCTATAATCGTGCAGGGAAAAATTAATGGAAAATTGCTTTTAAGAGATGTTGATTGTGTCTTTGTAGAAGTCCTGTTTGATTAATGTTCTTATAGTATGAATCTAAGGATAATAAGGGGTGAAGACCTATTTTACAAATAATAAAATTTTTAGTTATGAGTAAATCAGCTATTCTTGTAATGATGTGTTTGTTGATATCCTCAGTAGTATATTCGCAGATGAGTTATGACTTTAAAACTAAAGAGCTGAAGGAGATTAAATCGGGAAGAACCTTGGCAGGTGAGGTGGAGCTTAAATCAGGAGAGATACTAAAAGGAAATTTCAGAGTGCCGGGATTGATGAATAAGGCTATATTACTCAAAGAATTTCCTTCTGCGAAAGTGCAAATAAAGGAGTGGCTGCAAGTCTGGCTCCGCATTACACTCCTCGTTTTGAGGGCCTGGATGTTGTTGTTGCCTACCATAATTTCTTTGACAGTCGAAATATGATGGAGATAGGTTCATATTATACTGTCTACAGACAAACATTTAATTTCTCGTATTTAGCTATAGCTTCAATTGGTTTTTCTGTTGGTAATAGTAGTGATGCTGTGGGGCGAGAGACTGTGCTGTATCTTGGCGGCGGAGTAAGATGTAGCCTGAGCAGACGCTGGCAACTGCTGCCCGAGTTGAAGTACGCAATAGGACTAGACAGCAAAAACTATATACAGGCAGGTGCAGGAATAATGTATGTTTTTTAGGAATGCGGTAAATTGTCAGTTTCAGCATAATATCGTATCATTGTACTATCATAGAAACGAATACAAATTGGCTGTTATCTGATGTCTGACATCTGAGTATCCGGCTGTTATCTAAAAAAAAAATGAATACTGCAATGTCCTTTGTTGTGAGAGAACTGAATCTTCATGAAAAACCAACGGAAAATGTTATAAAACTACTAGACGAAGGGGCAACTATCCCATTCATAGCGAGATACCGAAAAGAACTGACTTCTGGAATGGACGAAGTGCAGATAGAACAAATATCTATTAAGTATAATCTGTTCAAGGAGCTGGAAAAGAGAAAGAAAACAATACTGGAGTCCATCGAAAGTCAAGAGTTGCTTACTGATGAATTGAAAGAGCGCATAGAGTTCTGCTTTGACAAGAATACCCTTGAAGATATCTACCTGCCATATAAACCTAAAAAGAGGACAAGGGCAACAATTGCAAGAGAGAAAGGACTAGAACCTCTGGCAAAAATAATAATGAAGCAGAATACTACCGACGTCGAAACATCGGCATTACGCTTTGTGTCGGAAAAGGTGGAAACTGTGGATGAAGCAATTGCAGGAGCTTGCGATATTATTGCCGAGTGGGTAAATGAGGATGCCCTTGTTAGAGAACGTCTGCGCGGACTTTTCAGAAAGGAAGCTCTAATCTCGTCGAAGGTGGCGAAGGATAAAGAAGAGGAGGCTTCCAAATATCAAAACTATTTTGAGTTTGAGGAGCTTTCTAAGAAGTCTCCTTCCCATAGAATACTGGCAATGCTGAGAGGCGAAAAGGAAGGTCTGCTAAAACTTAATCTTGCCCCCGACAAAGATAGAGCAATAGAGATAATAGACAGGAAGTATGTCCGAAGTAGTGGAGCCGCTGCCGATGTCGTTCGCAAAGCAACAATCGATGCTTATACCAGACTATTGAAGCCCTCGCTGGCAAATGAACTGATGTCGGAGCTTCGGCAGAAGGCTGAGGAAGTGGCAATCGGTGTTTTTGCGAAAAATTTGGAGCAGTTGCTTATGTCGCCACCATTGGGGAGCAAGCGTATACTGGCAATAGACCCGGGATTTAGAACAGGTTGTAAAGTGGTATGCCTAGACGAACATGGAGAACTACTGCATAATGAAAATATATATCCGCATCCGCCTCAGAATGAGCGAGCTAATGCGATGAAGAAGATAAACTCCTTGATTGATGCCTATAAGATTGAGGCTATTGCCATCGGCAACGGTACGGCAGGCAGAGAAACCGAAGTCCTTATTAAAAAGATACAGTTTAGCCGAAGTGTTAGTGTTTACATGGTGAACGAAGACGGAGCATCGGTGTATTCTGCTTCGAAAGAAGGTAGAGAGGAGTTTCCGAGCCATGACGTAACTGTCAGAGGGGCGGTGTCTATTGGACGGCGCTTGATGAATCCGCTTGCAGAGTTGGTGAAGATAGACCCTAAATCAATCGGTGTGGGACAGTATCAGCACGATGTTGATGCGAAAAGGCTAGAGGAGGCTCTCGGCAATGTAGTGGAGTTTGTGGTAAATCGTGTCGGGGTTGACCTTAACACCGCAAGTAAGTATTTGTTGGCACGAGTGGCAGGACTAAATAAGACGATAGCCGAGAATATTATAAAGTGGCGAAAGGAGAATGATGGTTTTTCAG
>JBKECW010000017.1:0-21869 GCA_047975005.1 Bacteroidales bacterium
ATGGCTTTTTATGACGCTTATTTCACGACTCCTGTTTTAATTACTAGTATAATCGGCTCAATAATCTGTTATACATTGTATTACAGCTATCTCTTCATTGCTAGAAAAGCAGACAGGGATGAGGTATATTCAATGGGAGATATGTTTACAATCCTAAAATCTGATAAACGTTGGGGATTTATAGGTCTTTTCATTATCATAATGGCTTTTGTATCAATTGGTTTCGCCTGTTTCTTCTTGCCCGGTATATATTTGGCTGTTGCAACAAGCCTTGCCGTCCCAATCTATTTATTCAATGATAATATATCGCCTATGGATGCTATCAAAGCAAGTATTTCAACAGTAAACAAAAACTTCTTCTCCATACTTTGGGCTCAAATCCTCTTAGGCTTAATTTCTATGGCAGGAATTATAATTTGTTGTATTGGTATATTTGCAACATGCAATATCTTATATGCCGGACAATATTTTATTTACAAAGAAATATTTAATGCAAGCTCAACAACAAACTCAGACATTGAAAGCATAGGACAAATAGAAAATTATTAACAAAAAAAGAAAATCAGAAAATGAGCTTCCTAGACCACAACTTTATGCTACAAAGTGATGCAGCACGCAGACTATATCACGATTACGCTGCGCAAATGCCAATCATTGACTATCATAATCACCTAAATCCCAAACTTATTGCCGAAGACCACAAATTCTCATCAATATCTGAGGCATGGCTAAAAGGCGACCACTATAAATGGCGGGCAATGCGTGCCAATGGCATAAATGAGAAACTGATAACAGGCAACACCGATGAATACAAAAAATTTCTTGCTTGGGCAGAAACAGTCCCATATACAATGAGAAATCCCTTGTATCACTGGACTCACATGGAACTACAACGATATTTTGGCATCAGCACCCTGCTAAATCCCAAATCGGCAGGAGACATATACACACGCTGCAAAAGCATGCTCGAAGAAGATAGCTTCTCTTGCACAAATCTGCTCAAAAAGATGAACGTAGAGATTCTATGCACTACTGACGACCCCAGCGACTCATTGGAATATCACAAAAAGATAGCCGAGACCAACATCGGAATAAAAGTATTGCCGACATTCCGTCCCGACAATGCAATGAAGGTTGAAGACCCCTCTGCATTCTGCAGCTATCTAGAACAACTGGGACAAGTGTGTGACCTAAACATCAACAACTTTGACTCCCTCCTCGAAGCCCTGCAACAACGCCACACCTTTTTTCATGAACATGGATGCAGAATATCAGATCATGGGCTTTCAGAATTCGTGTACGCCGACTATTCCTTTGCAGAGATTAACCTGATTATGAAAAAAGCGGCGAACGGCAAAACCATAAATAAAGAAGAGGAAATAAAGTTCAAAACTGCAATACTGCACGAACTGGCAAAAATGGATTATGCCACTGGCTGGACACAACAATACCACTACGGAGCATTGCGGAATAATAATTCGGATATGTACCGACACATCGGAGCCGACACTGGATACGATGCCGTAAATGACTCTAACACAGCCGTCGCACTATCAAAATTCCTAGATAGCCTTGCCAGCACCAATCAGCTAGCAAAAACTATCATTTACAATCTCAATGGCAATGACAATGATATGCTAGCAGCAATGCTAGGCTGTTTCCAAGACGAAACAATACCCGGAAAAATGCAACTCGGATCCGGATGGTGGTTTTTAGACCAAAAGAAAGGAATGTGCGATCAAATAAACACATTGTCTGTATATGGATTGCTGAGCCGATTTGTCGGAATGCTTACCGACTCAAGGAGCTTCCTTTCATTTCCACGCCACGAATATTTCAGACGAATACTCTGCAACCTTGTTGGCGAAGACATTAAGAATGGTGAACTACCCGAAGATTATGACCACATTGGCAAAATGATACAAGATATTTCGTACAATAATGCCAAGAACTATTTCGGATTTTAATGGTAGTCTCAGTATAGTTTGTTATTTTTGTAGAAATTAATATTATTGGATACATATGTTTGAGAATTTGTCAGATAAGCTGGAACGTTCGTTTAAGCTATTAAAAGGTGAAGGAAAAATCACCGAGATAAACGTTGCCGAAACACTAAAGGATGTAAGACGCGCATTACTAGACGCCGATGTTAACTACCAGGTAGCCAAGACCTTTACAGACAAAGTCAAAACTAAAGCTCTAGGGCAAAACGTATTGACAGCCGTGAAACCCGGACAAATGATGGTAAAGATCGTCAAAGACGAACTTACCGAACTGATGGGATCCGAAGCGGTAGATATAAATATTAGCAAGAGTCCTTCGATTATTCTTATGTCAGGACTGCAAGGTTCGGGAAAAACAACATTCTCAGGAAAACTTGCAAATTTTCTAAAAACAAAGAAGTCTAAGAAACCGCTCCTCGTAGCTTGTGATATATACCGCCCTGCTGCAATAGATCAGCTAGAAGTGCTGGGCGAACAACTGGGAGTACCTGTCTACTCCGAAAAGGGCAACAACAATGCCGTGGAAATAGCTAAAAATGCCCTTAACCATGCCAAACAAAACGGCAACGACACGGTGATTGTCGATACTGCAGGGCGTTTAGCAATTGACGAAGAGATGATGCTTGAAATCTCAAATGTAAAGAAAGCACTGAATCCGCAAGAGACCCTCTTCGTAGTAGACTCAATGACCGGTCAGGATGCCGTCAACACTGCAAAAGAATTCAACGAGCGCATCAACTTTGATGGCGTTGTTCTTACAAAACTAGATGGTGATACTCGCGGTGGTGCAGCTCTTTCGATAAGAACGGTTGTTGACAAGCCTATTAAGTTTGTTGGTACCGGCGAAAAGATGGACGCTCTCGAAATCTTCTACCCCGAAAGGATGGCAGAAAGAATCTTGGGAATGGGCGACATTGTCTCTCTTGTAGAGCGCGCTCAGGAGCAGTTTAACGAGGAAGAGGCCAAAAGAATACAGAAAAAACTTGCTAAGAATCAATTCGATTTCAATGATTTCTTATCCCAAATTCAACAAATCAAGAAAATGGGAAATATCAAAGATCTGGCAAGCATGATTCCCGGCATGGGCAAAGCCCTGCGTGATGTCGATATTGACAACGATGCATTCAACGGTATCGAAGCTATTATTCACTCGATGACACCATCCGAAAGAGCAAATCCGGAGTTGTTGAACGGTTCTCGTCGCAAGCGTATCTCCTTGGGTTCTGGCGTATCTGTCACCGAAGTCAACCGTATTATCAAACAGTTTGATGATACCCGAAAAATGATGCGTGCCGCCAGCCAAGGCAAAAATATGATGGCTTCAATGAAAGGTATGCGTAAGAAAAAAAGAAGATAATCCGAATTAAAATATCATGAGTAACATAATAGACGGCAAGAAAATAGCATCAGAGGTAAAACTAGAGATAAAAAAATCTGTTGACGAGCTAATACGCAAAGGTAAAAAACGCCCTCATCTTGCAGCAGTGTTGGTTGGCAACGATGGAGGTAGCCTGACTTATGTTTCTCACAAAGTAAAAGCCTGTGAAGAAGTCGGATTTGAGTCGACCCTGATACATAAAGACGAAACTATCACAGAAGACGAGCTATTGGACATTGTCGATAACTTAAACAAAGACAACAACATTGATGGCTTTATAGTTCAGTTGCCACTTCCAGAACATATCTCCGAACAAAAAATCATAGATGCCATTAGTCCCGACAAGGATGTCGATGGTTTCCACCCGATTAATGTCGGCAGGATGGTAGCTGGATTACCAACTCTAGTGTCAGCAACACCTCTTGGCATTATGACGCTACTGGCAAGATACAACGTCGACACAAAAGGGAAGAATTGCGTCGTACTCGGACGAAGCAATATCGTGGGACGACCAATCAGTATTCTGCTGTCGCAAAAAGGAGAATACGCTGATGGGACAGTAACTATCTGCCATTCCCGCACAAAAGATATAGACAACATTTGCAAGAACGCAGACATTATCGTAGCAGCACTAGGAATACCGGGCTTCGTAAAAGAGCACATGGTCAAAGAAGACGCTGTTATTATAGATGTTGGAACAACTAGGGTTGACGCTCCCGACACTAAAAGAGGTTGGAGACTGAGAGGCGATGTCGACTATAATAATGTAGCTCCTAAATGCAAACTTATCACTCCTGTACCCGGAGGAGTCGGACCAATGACTATAGTCAGCCTCTTGCAAAACACATTGAGAGCATCAAGCAGAAGATGATGGCAACACAAACATCATATTGAGATACAAACACCTAAAGACAAAATCGTTAATAGATAAAAGGAATGAAATTAGAAAACTCAAAAAGAGTCCGACAAATAAAATCATCATATTACCTTAGTCTATTACTGGGCGTGGTCAGCATAGCCATATTATTTTGGAAAGGAGTAGACGATATTGCTTGGATTGTACTGGTATTAACAGTTATTTCATTCTTTGCATCTCAGCTCGTCTCCCTCAACTACATAGACTACAAGTCATCAGAAAAAAATATCATTATAAAGTACTATTCAGTGCTCGCAGTCTCAAAAGAATATCAGCAAATAGAATTTCCGACAACCTCACTCGCCGATGTAAAGAAAGAGAAATGCTGTGGAAAAATGATGGAAGAGCTAATACTAGCAGTAAGAACAACCAAAGGGATAGCTGAATATGAGCCGATATCACTATTGGGGCTCAGCAAAAAGGAACAGCAAGAGATGATGATAGATTTAAACAATATCCTAGCAGAGTCTCCATCAAGATACATCAGAAAGCAAGAAGACTGAAAGATAATAAAAGATGTGTTTTTATTTCTTCATGTGTGCGATCGATAATTTTTTACTACTTTTGAGGTAGTTAGATAATAAGATTAAACCAAAATAGATGCATCATGAACAAGACTATTGAAAATCAACTCACACGCCGCTCAATAAGGATGTTTAACGGACGCTCAGTCAAAAAAGAAGACCTAGAACTTATCATCAAAGCAGGTCAACATGCCCCAACATCTATCGGAGCACAGCAGATTTCGCTTGTAGTAGTGGACGACAAGAAGAAGATTGCCAAAATAGCTGAGTATGCAGGAGGTCAGCCACAGGTTGAGGGTGCCGACAAGTTTATAACTATCGTTATAGATTTCAATAGAACTAATGTTGCCTGCGAAGCTGCAGGCAAGGAACAAATAGTACAAGGCACCGTCGAAGGGCTATTGGTAGGAGCTGTCGATGCTGGCATTATGCTTAATGCCCTGGAAACGGCGGCACACAGCTTGGGCTATGGCTGCACAGCAATCGGAGGCATCCGTTACAACCCCAAGAGAATGGTGGAATTGCTAGGGCTTCCTAAAAACACTTTCCCCCTTGTAGGACTCACCATCGGCTGCATTGACGAAGATAATAAACCGGAAATTAAACCAAGGGTAGAGACCGACACCTTTGCATTTTATAATGAATACGACAGTCAGAAAGTTACAAAAGGTATTGTGGAATACGACAAAGAGCTTCGCAAATGGTGGGATGCTCAAGGCATGGAAGACATGAAAGGATATATCGATACAGTATCAGGCACTTATAGCCAAAAGTATTATCCACACGTCAAAAGTGTATTGGAAGAGCAGGGATTTGGTTTTGAATAACTATAAACAGATGAAATACATATTATTGATTATTCCGGTATTAATAGTGGGTTTCTCCTCATGCCGTACTACTGCCGAGCAAGGCAGTGCCGACCAACTTCTCAACGAAGATTATAGGTTACATAATATCTGGGCATTGACTTTTATGGATGGCAGGGAGGTGTCGCGCGAGGACTTTCCTTTTGCTATACCTTCGATGGAGTTCAACCTCTCCAAAAAACGCTTTATGGGCAACAATGGTTGCAACGAGTTTATGGGCGATTTTTCTACAAATAAAGAAAAAGCTACGATTGATTTTTACGAGGTCTCTTACGACAGAAATATATGCAAAAACGATGATAACAGCAACATATTCATGGGCTTGATTACTCAGAGGCAATATACCTATGAGTTTGGAGAGAATGAGCTTATTATCAGAGACAGCAACAAGATAGTGCTGAAATTCAGGAATGTAGACTAGAGACTTCTACTCCTTCAACTCTGTCGAACCCTTAGTATTTTCGGGGAAATATGGGCAGTGCCTGCACGCATTGCCACAGCAGTAGCCTCTTTCGGTAAGGAACTTCTCTGTCAGTACTCTATATCCTTTTTCCTCGTAGTAGTCCACACCTTCCGTCATTTGGGGGTTTAGAGGCTTATCGTATTCTGAAAACAATGACATATCTAGCTTTATTTCAATCTAGAAAACAGCTCCCAAATTACAATCCCTGCACAGACAGAAATATTCAGCGAATGCTTTGTTCCAAACTGCGGCACTTCAATGGCAATATCGCAAAGGCTGACAATCTCTTGGCTGACCCCTCTCACCTCGTGCCCAAAAACAACAGCAATCTTCTCACCTTTTGCAAGTTCAATCTTGTTAAGGCTGACACTCGTCTCTACCTGCTCTATTGCAGCAATAGTGTACCCCTTGGCTTTCAATTCATCTACAGCATCTCGGGTATCTTTAAAATATCGCCAATCGACACTGTTTTCAGCTCCCAATGCCGACTTACGGATATCGTTGTTGGGAGGTATTGCACATATCCCACAGAGCAAAATCTCTTCCACCAAAAAAGCATCTGAAGTTCTGAAAACAGAACCTATATTTTGACTACTCCTGACATTGTCAAGCACTACTACTAGCGGTGTTTTATCGAGTTTCTTAAACTCCTCGACACTGTGCCTATTCAATTGCCCATTGGTAAGTTTTTTCATACTCTACTGAGTTATTTTGTTCTACAGTTTTGATAAGAACTATCAGATATAGATAAATAAAAGACACTGAGAAATAGGATATTTACAATACGAGTATCCACATGCGATATGAAACAGCTAGTCGCCGCTACTCCCTCCGGCAGTGGCAGTGCATTTTTACCATACAGATATTGATTGAAGCTATTTGCTTTTTTCAATATCATATACTACAAACACCTTGCTCTCCAAGGTTGTTTCCTTTCCATCCGGCAAGGTTGTCTCTTCCGAAAGACCATAAGAACTCTCACATGTATATAACATGTTACTTTCGTAAGACTCATCAAAAGGAGCAACATCAGAAATTGTATTTACTCCGACTAGTCTAACTTTTGCTAAACTTGCATACTGCTCTGCTTTTTCTTGTGCATCTGTAAATGCCTGTTCACGAACTTTTCTCAGGTTCTCCTTCTTGTTTTTAAGCTTGTAACTAACTACACATCGTCTGGTATTTGTGAGTACGTCTGTTGCTTGACTCACTAAAGTCTTCGCCATTAATTCATTTTCGGGAGTAACATCCATTCCAATTTCAATATCCTGCTCTACGCTATAGCCGACAAAAACACGTAATTGCTTTTTCCATTCATATGCAAGGTCAAAGTCTAAATTGACAACTTTTACTGACTCTTTCTTTATTCCAACTGATTCCACCAAGCGGAAAAGACTTGCCATGTCACGGTTTATTTGTTCGAGCGACTGGTTCATTGTATCAGAGATATTCTCCAAGGAAATACCTATTGTAAAATAATCAGGCTTCACGGAAGTTATCGATGATCCGGTAACAGATATAGTGTATTCTTGCTTCTTCATAGGATTTATAATATTTGATTAATTTATCTCTGTCTCGTTCTCCTTGTAAAAGCATAAAAAGCAGTGCACGGTCTTAGGCATTAAATATTACGAATTGCTTTCATTTAAAGAAACTCCATTCCTACATGAGAAATGGAGTTTAGTTTTCTTTGTTATGCTTTTTAGAGGGCAAGAGCTACAAGCACTGAAACCACTAGGCCTAAGATTGCATACAGCTCTGGAAATACAGCAAGAATCAGAGTGTTTGAGAACACGTTGTGCCCTGCTCCAACTGCTGCAATACCGTTGGCACAAACTTGTCCTTGACGAATACCCGAAATAAGACATGTTATTCCAGTCGCTAAGGCAGCACCAAAGATAGCTGCGGCAGAAAACCAGCTCATTCCTTCAGAAACAGCACCGTTAAGCATGAAAAAGGCCACAAACCCATATAGACCTTGAGAGCCGGGCAATGCACTCAGTACCATACAATTCCCAAATATAGAATTGTTTTTCTTTAGTGCTCCCACACTTGCCATACCGGCGATACTTGTGCCGTAAATACTTCCGGCGCCGGAGAGAGCTACCACAAGCCCTATTCCTAAGTAAGCTAAAATAATTGGATCCATTTTACATATTTGTTTTTAATGATTATTATCTTCTGTTGCTGCCACTTTTTTAAATGGTTTGTATGCTTTTCCTCCTCCCTGAAAGCCCATTGCTTTATAAAACTCTACAAAGGTGAGTCGCAGAGGGTGTACAAAAGAACCTATTAGTGACATAAACAAGTTTATTCCGTGTCCCACCAATAATACAACCAACATCAATAAAATGTTGAGACCGGGGACATTAATATCCAAACACGTCATTGCTATTTGGTTAAATGCGTTGCCCAACAGGCCGCTTGCCACACCAAGAGCAAAAAGACGGATATACGACAAGAGATCGCCCACCGTTCCTACCACCATATTGTAGGTGTCCCACAATCCGGCACCGATATTTGAGAAAACACTTTTGCCGGGAGTATTCAAAAAGAATATTCCTATCAAACACAGTCCCGCAATTATCATGTAAGGCATGTTCAGAAACTCTCCTTTTGCAAAGTACATATAACATGCACTTGCAGCACTCGATGCCAACAATAAGAACCATGACAAGGATGACAGGGCATACCTAAATCCCTGCATACGAGACTTATTAACGACATTCAGGGTCATTCCAAACAACATTTGCACAGCTCCCACTACCAATGACAGCATCATCAACTCATTGCTATTCAAATACGAGTCTTTAAATCTGTCGAGTGCAGGGAAGTTTACATCTGCTAAGAATATACCAAAGAATGTTCCGGTTAGCATTCCGAATATCACAGTACTTATTCCTAAAAATATACCTAAGTATAATATTTTCTTTGTCGCAACATCCTTTGTCCTCAAAAGTACAAATATCAATGCTACCAACATCAATAATCCATATCCGGCATCTCCGAGACAAAACCCGAAGAACATCACAAAGAATGGCGCAAAAAATGGCGTTGCATCAAGTTCTCCATACTTTGGCAACATATAAAGGTTTGCAATAGGCTCGCAAAGTTCTGCAAACTTGTTGTTTTTCAATTTTACAGGAGCATCTTCACCCGGAGTAGCATTCTTGCTCTCGTAAACTAGAGGTTTAGAGTCTAAAAATGCCTCTACTTCATGCTTGTTGACTTCTGGTATCCATGCATCAACCACGTTGATTTTATTCTCGGCAACGAGCGAGGACGATTTTTTTACATTCTCAAAATCTACCTGCTCCTCTTGGACATTATAGAAGTATTCAAGGCTCTTTATGTGCTTCTGAGTCAAATCTTTAAGCTCAGCATCTATGTTCTCTACTCTTTTTATTTTTTCTTGATATTCTGTCTGCCTGCTTCCCAAGGTATAGTCAGGCAACTTGAACTCCTCGCATTCTAGCTCAAACTCTTGTCCATCTAGCGTCAGCGTTACAAAATTTATCTTACTGCCTTCCTGCGAGACTATGTGGGCATTATAATCCTCTATCCAAGACTCGTCAAAGCTGTTAATTGTAGAATGAAAACAGCGCAGGCTCCATCCGGCATCTTTCAACGCTTGTAGTTTGCTGCTATTATAATTGCCCCACTCTTCCAATTGCTCTATATCTCTTTCATAAGAAATAATCTCGGTATAAATTCGCTCCTTCTCTGTCTTTAGCTCATCTATATCACTCAGAATACGCTTAATATCAGCATCTGCCGCCTTGTCTTGGAGTTCGTCCCCCTCGCCCACAAGAGACTGCAAATAAGCCAGTTGCGCTTTCAATTCCGATAAAAAGGTAAGGCGCGAAGCAAGATTCTCATCGTCTTGTAAATCTGCCTCGTTGACATCTATGTGAAACACTCCGATATTGCGCAGCTCGTCAAGGAAAGTATCCAGAGAGCTGTGATGCAAAATCATCGTGTATTTATTCATCTTTTCTATCATGACTCACTTTTATTTTGTTTCTCATGACGGTCTTTCACTATCTTCTGGGCGGCTTTCGACAGATTTTCTTCGTCTTCTAGAAATCTCTTGATTTTCATTATTGCCTCTTTATATCCTGGAATTTGTACTTTTTCAAACAGATTTACCTTCTGTGTTGTTTTCTTACGTGCATACTCCAACAAATCCGCCTTTGTCGAAAACACCTCTATCTCAATGCCTACTGTTGCAAGATCTTTCAATAGCTGTGCTCCCTCCATAAACCACGTGGGGGATGAGAATAAACTAAAAGGACGAACACTAAACTCTACCGTGTCTAGCATCGGGACACTAACTCCGGCAATTTTTTTCTTGCTTAGTTTAATATTATCGACCCTCACTAACGAAGTATCAAACTCCGACCAAAGATTGATAAAAGAATCCAGCTCACGAGTTTTACTTTCAAGATGGGCTTCCAGCTTTTTCTCTTCGTCTTTAGCTTTTTTCACCTCCATACGTAGAGCCTGCTCCTTACTTTTGATAGTTGGTAAAGATTTCTCTCGCATTTTCAGTGCTTTATCCAAGCCCTGCAACGAAGTTTTATTATATTGAAATTTTACGGCCATAAAGTTTTTTCTTATTTATCTGCCGACACCCAGTATTTTTCTATAAGATTCTGGCGTATACCTACTTCCTCTGTTTTAAAGTACTTACCCATAATCTCCCAAGCAGTATTCAACATTTCGGTAGAGTCTATATTGACATCTATGGCAAGCATATCTTTTGAATAGTCAAGTGCAAAGGCAAGACATCTTTCATCATAATCTGTTAGGTCGAAACCATTTTCCATTTTCGTCTTGGCACTAGCGGCATCTGAAAATAGGCGTACACAAGCATTCATCACCTGCGGATGGTCTTCGCGCGTCTTTTTGCCGATGACCAACTGCTTAAGCCTCGACAGACTTCGGAATGGGTCAACAATAACCTTGTCCACGTCGGTATCTCTACGTAAGAACAACTGTCCTTCAGTGATATACCCTGTATTATCAGGGATGGCATGAGTAATATCGCCTCCCGATAGTGTTGTTACGGCAATGATAGTTATAGAACCGCCATCAGGGAATTGTACCGCTTTCTCGTAAATTTTTGCGAGGTCAGAATATAACGAACCAGGCATTGAGTCTTTCGATGGAATTTGGTCCATACGATTCGAGACAATCGCCAATGCATCAGCATATTGTGTCATATCCGTAAGTAATACAAGGACTTTTTCGTTCTTTTCTACTGCAAAGTATTCCGCTGTAGTAAGAGCCATGTCCGGCACCAACATACGTTCAACGGGTGGACTGTCAGTCGTATTTATGAAGGATATAATTCTGTCGAGTACTCCGGCATTGTCGAACACATGGCGGTAGTAAAGGTAGTCGTCGTTTGTCAAGCCCATGCCTCCAAGAATAATCTTGTCGGCATTTGCTCTCAGAGCGACCATTGCCATCACCTCGTTGTATGGTTGGTCGGGGTCGGCAAAGAAGGGAATTTTTTGTCCCGATACCAGCGAGTTGTTAAGGTCGATACCGGCAATACCCGTAGCAATAAATTCCGAGGGTTGCTTACGACGCACCGGATTTACTGAGGGTCCTCCAATCTCGACTTCTTTGCCTTCTACCGGCGGACGACCATCGATAGGGTTGCCAAAAAAATCGAAGAAACGCCCTGCAAGGGCTTCTCCAACCTTCAACGTAGGGGCTTTCCCCATAAAAATTACCTCTGCGTCGGTAGGTATGCCTTCTGTCCCAGCAAAAACCTGCAAGGTAACTTCGTCGCCCATGATTTTTACAACCTGAGCCAAGCGACCATCAATGGTTGCCAACTCCTCATTACCAACATCTGTTGCTTTTAGCATACAAGTAGCCTTGGTAATATTAGATATCTGAGTATATATTTTTTGAAAACTTGTCATTATGCCTTTACTCTTTCTGTTAATAAATCATCGAGCTGTTTTTCGTATTTCTTGAAGTCATCTGTCTGAAATTCGCAATAATTCATCTGACGTAGCAGGTTTATAATGTTCTTGAAGTATCCTGACACGTCAACAAATGTATCAAAATCGAAATCAGGTCTACATATCTTGCTCATTATCAGCTTCAGCATATATTCTTGTCTTTCGATAGGTGTAATTGCATCAATCTTATCGAATGCATCTTGCTGAAGTATAGCGAAATCGATAACCTCGGCTTTCCAGAAGTCTATATGGTAATCGACCGGTACACCGTCGTCGCCCAAAATGTTTATTTGCTCAACGAGTTCTTTTCCTCTTCTCAGCTCTTTTTTCATTTCGCTTACAAGTGGTATCCAGTCTTCACCTATCAAGTTCTTCACATATTCATCAAACTCGACATACTCAAGGTATTTGGAGTAACTATCGAGCGGGTCGACTGCTGGATAGCGTTTACTGTCAGCACGAGCCTGCGAGAGAGCATAGAAGCAGCGTGCTGCTTTCTTGGTCGACTCTGTAACCGGCTCTTTAAGGTTACCACCTGCCGGTGATACTGTCCCGATAAATGTGATTGAGCCTATTTCGCCATTGTATAGTTCCACATATCCTGCACGAGAATAGAAGCTTGTAATTATTGCTGTCAGGTCCATTGGGAATCCGTCTTGCCCGGGTAGTTCTTCTAGCCTGTTAGACATTTCTCTGAGTGCCTGCGCCCACCTTGACGTAGAATCTGCCATCAGCAAGACTTTCAGCCCCATCGAGCGATAATATTCTGATATTGCCATTGCTGTGTACACCGATGCTTCACGAGCTGCCACAGGCATATTCGAGGTATTGGCGATGATGATTGTTCTTTCCATCAGCTTGCGCCCTGTGTGTGGGTCTTCAAGTTCAGGAAACTCTGTAAATATTTCTACCACTTCGTTTGCTCGTTCGCCACAGGCGGCTATGATAACAATATCGGCTTCAGCTTGTTTTGATATGGCATGCTGCAAAACGGTTTTTCCAGTTCCGAACGGGCCGGGAATAAATCCGGTTCCTCCTTCACATATCGGGTTGATGGTATCAATACATCTCACCCCTGTTTCTAGCAATCTAAATGGGCGTGGTTTATTTTTATATGCAGTAAGAGCTCGTTTCACAGGCCACTTTTGCTCCATCGATATATTATGTTCTTTGCCTTGTGCATCCACTATCACTGCGATAGTGTCCACAATTTTGTATTCGCCCTCACCTGCAAGGCTTTTCACAGTATAATTGCCTTCCATTACAAAAGGCACCATTATTTTGTGCGATTTTCCATTCTCATCAACCTCTCCAAGCCACGATGCTTTAACAACGGTGTCACCGACCTGAGCAAGAGGCTTAAAATGCCATGTAGAAGTTTCGTCGAGAGGGTAGCAGTATTCGCCACGAGTAAGGAAAATTCCTTTCATCTCGTCAAGGTCGTTTTGTAGTCCGTCATAGTTTCTCGACAGCAATCCGGGTCCTAATGTTACCTCCAACATGTGACCTTCAAATTCCACCTCTGCCCCAGGCTTTAAGCCACGTGTGCTTTCAAACACCTGCACAAAAACCTCTTTGCCTACAACCTTGATGACCTCAGCCATTAGTTTACAATTGTCATGCAGGATATAACAGATCTCATTTTGAGATACTGCACCCTCAACCTCAACAATCACAAGGTTTGCAATTATTCCTTTTACGGTTCCTTTTGTAAGCATATATATATTATTTTTTTTTCGTAAACTCGTCCGAAAGAACAACTGATTCTTTCAAATCTTTAATAAATGTATCTATGTTTGCTCTGCCTTTCTCGTTGTCCATATCAGCCCAGCGCTGTAATATAGAGAGTTTTACAAGATAAGTGAATATGTTTTCTATATCGAAGTAGAAGAAGAATTCATTATCGTCGAGCCAGTCCCATCTCAACACGTCTATTTTTTTTTCGCGTTCTTCCAATGAACTGGTTTCTGATATTTTTATAACATCGTCGGCATACGGAAATACGGGAGGTAGCCCGAAGTCCTTAGAATGATTGGTGCGCAACAGTTCTGCAACTTCATTGTCCGAGATTACTGCTTGCTGAATATCCAAATCAAACTTCTTGCAGTTAATTGCAGTGAGCAAATTTAGAGTATTAAGGTTAAACTCAAACCAACTTTTAATAACCCTATTTGTGTTCTTAATAGCAAAGTTGTAGTATGCTGATGTCAAGTTGTCTTCCCACGAGAGGTCTGGGTTTACCTTTGTTTCCTCAATCCATGACGGAATAAACTCCTTAAAATATTCCGGTATATTATCGGCTTTTGGATTATCTTCTTCTCTAAAGAGAGTTATTATCTCTTTCAGTTCATCTTCGTTCAGATTCCCTTGATAGCCTAGCTCTTCCCCTTCGCCACGCAGGAGCTTTAGGAGGTTGGCGTTGTCATATTGATAAAGAAATAATTTCATCAACTCAAAATCCTTGGGCAAGACAATCTCTCTACACTGCTCAATAAAGTCGAAGAGTGTCAGTGTCAGCTTATTTTCGTCGATGGTTATATCCGGCAATCCGGAGATGAAACAATAGTATTTTGCCATAACTTTTAAATGCAAGCCTACTTATCAAATAATAGTTCTTCTAATTTTGGTCTCAAGAAACTCTTAAAAAGGTTTTCGAAATCGGTATCTGCAAAAGACACCTTATATGAACCATCGGCAGGACCTACCTGAAAACCTGCCTTAACATTGTTTGCAGATTTGATTTCAAACCCTCCATTAACATTTGCCGCTAGCTTCTCCGCAAAATGTTTTGTGATTTCATCCTTCTCGGCATCGTTAGTATATAAACTAACTGCACCATCTTTGCCGAATGACACAAGGGCTTTTTCCATAAGTCCTTTTACATAATTAGTATCCGTCAAGGACTCCGCCACGGGGACATTAATTAACTTTTCAGACAAGATAGCCGTCACCTCTTGTTTGAGGGAACTGATAAGTTGCTGAGCACTAAGCTGCAACTCAGACTGAGCGTTAGACTTTAGCGACTCTGCCTGTTTTTTGGCATCTGCTACGATGCTGTCAGCCTTGGTTTGAGCATCGTTTAAAATGGCTGCAGCTTTTTTATTCGCATCTTCTAAGATTTGCGAGGCTTGTTGATCACCTTTTTGCACTCCCTCAGACACCAACGTATCAATGAGTTGTCCCAATTTATTATTATCCATTTCTAAAATTTATTCTTGTAGGTATGCTTTAAGAACAACAAAAACAATACCTAAAAATTTACGCCTATAAAATTACGGTTTTTTTTGCTTTCCCCCAAAAAACAAATGTTACTTTTTTTATATCCTCTCAGCATCTCGCTAACAGTCACTTCATTACAGACTGTTCTGACTCTGCATTCCTAGTAGCACTTTCGTGCTCTATTGTGCCAGCGCATTCACTTTCAAATAAAAACGAATCAAGCTCAGCTCCAAGTCATGGATAGGCAAGGCGAGCCATTACTTCCCATAAGGTGCAAGTCTATAAATGTGTAATTTATTGCCCCGGCAGAACCCCCAAAAGCGACAACTCTTGTACTGCTCTCAGCAGAAACGACATATCGCTTTTTTAAGCTCTAAACCTCAAACAACTAAACGCCTAATCATTGTATTTCAAAAGTGAAATGACTACCTTTGTAAATGAACAAAACAATAAGAATATGAATAAATTTGGCATAAGCTTTTTTGCCTCCTTGTTAGCAGCGTCCTTATTATTGTCCTGCTCAGATTCAAGAAGCACAAAAAGCATCACTCCCTCCGACACCAAGAATATAACAATACTCCATGTTAATGATATACACGCAAGTATTGATAATTTCTCGAAGTTAAAGTGGTATGCAGACCAAGAGAGAGCCAAGGGCAAGAACGTATTTTTATTTTGTGCTGGCGACATCTTCTCAGGCAATCCGGTTGTCGACATGGACGAAGATCCGGGCAGATCGGTAATAGAACTGATGAATGCATGTGGGTTTGATGCGATGGCAGTAGGAAATCACGAATTTGATTATGGAATGGACATATTAAAGTCTCGAATAGACCAGTCAAAATTTCCATGGATAAGCAGCACAATTGTCAAAAAGCCTCAAGGTATCAACATAAAAGACCATATCTTACTTGATAAATACGGAGTAAAACTAGCATTGGTCAGCTCGTTGGAGACAGGTGGTGGCAAAAATCCGCCTATCCCTAGCACTCACCCAAGCAAGGTCAAAGGATTTAAATTTGAGCCCCCCTTGAATAGCAACTCTTGGTTTAGAGGGATAAAAAACAAGACGTCCGCAGACTTGCTCATCAACCTTTCGCACTTTGGCGTAACGGAGGACTCTGAGTTGGCAGAAGCACATACCGACTTCGACCTAATTATAGGAGGACACAGCCATACAAAACTACCGGAACTGCTAGAAATCAACGGCACTCCAATAGTACAAGCAGGCTCAAAACTATGGTACCTAGGCAAACTAGAACTAGAGATTAAAGACAAAAAGATACAAAAAATCGACTACAATCTTATTGATTTTAGAGATATTGACAACAAGGACGCAAAGCTAAAGAATAGAATCACCGAGATTAACAATGCTCCTGCATTAAAGGAAGTTATTGGCATTGCCAAGTCCAAAATAGAAAAACCTTACGAGGTTGGTTGCCTTTACACAGATGCATTGAGGTATGAGCTAAAATGCGATGTTGCAATTCAAAATGTCGGAGGCATACGCGCATATATTAACAAAGGAGACATTACATTAGAGGATATATTCAAGTTAGACCCTTTTGGCAATGGTGCCGTAACTTGCAAGATGACTTATGGTGATTTAAAAAAAATTATGGAGTCTTACAATTCGGAAATCCTTGTGTCCGGCATCAGCTATACCCGCAAACACGGAAAAGTCAATCTTTTTACGGAGGACGGCAACAAAATAAATCTTAACAAAACTATAAACCTTGCAACAAATGACTATCTTTACGAGGTATTAAAGGACAACTTCCCGAAGAAATGTAATAATGTAGGAAAAAAGACTGTAGAAGTAGTTATCGACTACATCAAGTCGTTAGACATGGAGCCTATTTCATACAACAATTGCAACCGTTTTGAGTGGAAATAACACCAATGAATTAACTAGTGAGCAGCTATTATAGATTTAGTCATGAGCGACCATACACAGAATACAACATACAAGCATCTAGGAAATATAAACTCTCCAAAAGATCTCAAAAAGCTAGCACCCGACAAACTTGAAGAAGTGTGTCAGGATTTGAGGAATTTCTTGATAGCTGAGCTGTCTCGCAATCCCGGGCATTTCGGAGCAAGCCTTGGAGTTGTAGAGCTTACCGTAGCATTGCACTATGCACTTAACACCCCAGACGACAAACTGATATGGGATGTCGGTCATCAAGCATATTGTCATAAAATACTAACAGGTCGTCGCGACAATTTTCACACCAATCGCAAGCTAAACGGCCTGAGTGGTTTCCCGAGAATGGACGAAAGTCCCTACGACGCTTTTGGAACAGGGCACTCCAGCACCTCCATCTCGGCAGCTCTCGGCATGGCAACAGCAAACAGGATCAAAGGCGAAAAAAATAAATCTGTTGCCGTTATTGGCGACGGATCATTAACCGGGGGGATGGCATTTGAAGCAATGAACAACATGCACCGCGATGATGATGTTCTTGTCATTCTTAACGACAATAACATGGCGATAGATGACAACGTCGGCTCGCTAAATCAGTATCTTCTTAAGATTACAAAATCAAGAAAATACAACAAATTAAAATCAAAAGTTTGGGACAATCTGTCTAAGATGGATGGTCCGGGCAAAACAACAAAATCGCTCCTAAAGAAAATCACCAGTTCGCTAAAGTTCAGCATATTAGACCAAAGTAATTTTTTTGAAGCCTTAAATTTAAGATATTTTGGACCTATTTACGGGCACGACGTTGAGTCTCTGGTAAAGGTTCTAAAATCATTGAACGAGCTGCCCGGCGCCAAGTTGCTCCATGTCGTTACTCAAAAAGGCAAAGGCTACAGCTTTGCAGAGAATCAACAGACGGTATATCATGCACCCGGCAAATTTTGTGTAGAAACAGGCAAGCTCATAAAAAAGGACAATCCTGAGGGTGCGCCTTTGTTCCAAGATGTCTTTGGGAAAACCCTATTAGAGCTCGCACGCAAAAATGACAAAATTGCAGGCATAACTCCAGCTATGCCTTCAGGTTGCTCCATGACTTTCATGATGGAAGAGATGCCCGACCGCACGTTTGATGTTGGCATTGCCGAGCAACACGCAGTAACCTTTGCTGCCGGCCTGGCGACAAAAGGGATTCTACCCTTCTGCAATATATACTCATCGTTTATGCAGCGGGCTTACGACCAAGTGATACATGATGTAGCATTACAAAAATTAAATGTCGTTTTTTGCCTTGACAGAGGCGGGCTTGTTGGCAATGACGGAGCAACCCATCACGGCGTGTTCGACCTTGCCTACATGCGCTCTATTCCCAACATGACAATATTTGCACCAATGGATGTTATTGACTTGCGCAATATGATGTACACAGCACAAAAGAAAGAATTAGGGGCTGTCTCCATAAGATATCCACGAGGTTCGGGCTGTATCGTTGATTGGCAAAAAGATTTTGAAGAGATAGAAATTGGCAAAGCATGCAAACTCACTGAAGGCAAAGATTTAGCCATCCTCACCGTCGGCAAACCAGGACTGTTTATCAAGGATGTACAAAAGGAACTTGAAAATAGCGATATATCTATTGCTCACTACGATTTTCGATTTGTCAAACCTCTTGACGAGGAAATGCTACACGACATATTTAACAATTTCAACAAAATAGTAACTGTTGAAGACGGAACAGTAGTCGGTGGATTTGGTAGTGCCGTTGCAGAATTTGCCATGAAAAACAACTATCATTCAACAAAGATTGAAATAATGGGAGTCCCCGACTCGTTTGTAGAACACGGCACACAAGAAGAGCTATATAATATATGTGGTTTTAATGCTGTCGGCATAAGTAACAAAGTAAAAGAACTATGCTTGTGAAAGAGCAAGCACGAAGTTCTTAGTTTTAATTGTGTTCAGAAGTGAATTCTTATTTTATAAAAAAAAGGTGGAAACTATCGTTAGTCTTCTTAGCGTTGCTAATTGGAGCAAGCTCTCTCCTTTATACAAGCTGGCTAGTAAAGCGACTTGCAGAAGAGGAGAAAAAGAAGGTGTTGCAGTGGTATGACGCCATGGACAAAGTACTGAAGGCAAGCGATACCGAAGATATTTCATTCTTCTCTAGAATAATGAGCGACAACACTACCACCCCAATGATAATCACCGACCAAGAGGGCAATGTTGTTTCTGACAGAAATATACAATATACAGACGAAACAAAGGACAAGAAACTTCGTGAAGAATTGGAGCTGATGACCACATACAACCAACCTTTCGAGATTGTATTGTCTGAGACTCAGTCGCAATTTCTTTATTATAGGGAGTCTTACCTACTCAGGAATCTGAGAATTTTCCCTTTTATACAACTGATAATTATTTGCATTTTTGTAGGTCTGTCATATTTTGGATTTAGCTCTTCGCGCCGAGCCGAACAAAACCAAGTGTGGGTAGGGATGTCAAAGGAAACTGCACACCAACTAGGGACTCCCATTTCATCCTTGATGGCAATAACAGAACTGTTGAAGATGGGCGAAAGCTCAGACGATTTAGTCAGAGAATTAGAGAAGGACTACGAACGGCTGAGTAAAATTGCCGAAAGATTCTCAAAAATTGGGTCAGAACCAGAGCTGTTTCCTACTGATTTGATTGACTGCCTAAACACCACAATATCATACTTAAAAACACGCACATCGGCAAATGTGGAATACGACATACGCTACGACGAAAATCAAGCCATTGTAATACCTCTCAATCCGTCACTATTTACATGGGTCATAGAAAACATTTCAAAGAACGCCATCGACGCTATGGACAACAAAGGTCGACTATCCTTTAATATCTCGGAACGAGAAAACAACATATTTATAGACATAAGTGATACGGGGAAGGGCATCTCACGCTCCATGCAAAAGACCATCTTCAAACCGGGATTTACAACAAAACGCAGAGGTTGGGGACTTGGCTTATCACTAGTAAAACGCATTGTTGAAGAATATCATAAAGGACGTGTTTACGTAAAATGGTCGGAACTAAACAAAGGCACAAAGTTCCGCATATCGCTAAACAAGGACATTACAGACATCCGCAGTAACAAGCTAGACATGAGGCTGAAACGACTTTTAAAACACAAGTAATGAGGTCTGAGAAACCAAAAAAAATATTAGGAATAGACCCCGGCACAAATGTTATGGGCTATGCTCTTATTGAGTGCGCAGGGAATAAAGTATCATTGTTGCAAATAGGCGTAGTAAAAACGTCTGGCTTTCAAACTCACTACGAAAAGTTAAATCATCTATTTGCCAGAGCAGAATATCTTGTACAACAATATATGCCAGACGAAATGGCTATCGAAGCGCCGTTCTTTGGCAAAAATGTCCAGTCGATGCTAAAACTTGGGCGCGCTCAGGGAGCTATTATGATTGCAGCATTAAAAGAAGGTATCCCAGTCGAAGAATACGCTCCACTGAAAGTAAAAATGGCAATAACAGGCATGGGAGGAGCAAGCAAAGAACAGGTCGCCTACTTCTTGGGTCAAATATTCAAGAACATGGAAAAAGAGAAGGAGCTAGATGCCACCGATGCTCTGGCAGTTGCATATTGTCACTTCCTGCAAGCAAGCAACCCTCTAAAAGAAAAATCCTACAAAAACTGGAAAGACTTTATCGACAAAAACCCAAAAAGGATAAGATAGTCGCCACATAATATCAGGAACCTGAAACACAACTAATACGAACTTGAAAAATAAGAGAGAGGTGCCACAAAAATGCGAAACACCTCTACATCCATTCTAATTTAGACACACACACTGTGCCCCTCTGTACCCCACAAAGAATATGCGAGATGTTAAAGTGTATGCCAAAATTATGCCAAACGTTATAATACACTAATAGATGTTCTAGATGAGAGATAAATAATGATGTCAATCCTTGATTTCCATCCTCGAAATGATGGAACATACTGTTGCATCGCCAGTTACATTGACGGAGGTGCGCATCATATCCAAAATCCTATCGAAAGGTAAAATTATGCCTATCCATGCAGGGTTAAGTCCAACAGATTGCAAAACCAATATTAGCATTACTAAACCTGCACTTGGCACAGCGGCAGAGCCTATTGATGCAAGAGTCGCCGTGATGACGATAGTGAGCTGCTGTGCTAAGGATAAATCAATCATATGTAGCTGTGCAAGGAAAACCACTGCCACAGCCTGATACAGACAAGTGCCGTCCATATTGACTGTTGCTCCGATGGGCAATACAAAACCCGAAATTTTGTTGTCGACTCCCAAGTTTTCTTCGACACATTCCAGCGTTACCGGCAATGTTGCTGCACTGCTAGAGGTAGTGAATGCCAATGTCTGTGCAGGATTTATAGCTTTCAGAAAGCTGAGAAAAGATATGTCCTTAACGAATATCTTAAATAGAATAGGGTAGATGACAAATGCCATTAGCAGTAGTCCGATAATGACAGTGGCAGCATACCAACTCAATACCCCAAATATGCTCGCTATATTCGCTAAACTCTCGTTTGCCATACTTGTTATTACTCCCGCC
>JBKECW010000018.1:0-7292 GCA_047975005.1 Bacteroidales bacterium
TTACCTGACAAAGCAAGGAGCAATACTTCTTTTCCCATCTTAGGCAGCTTATTAATCTCTTCGTAAACTATGCTATATGCTTCTTTTTTTATTATCTCATCCCAAAAGGACTGGTCAATTTCTTTTAGATGTAAGCTTTGCTTAATATATTTATCTTTCACCTTCTCGTGCCTAATATAGTCTAGGCACGAGTTGCGTATCGACTTGTAAAAAAACGCTTTAACAGAATAAATGTCAGAAAAAGACTGCCGTTTCTCCCAAAACTTAAGGAAAATATCCTGAACAATATCTTCACATAAATCCGAGTCAGAGATATATTTCATAGCAAAAGAACTAAATATCGGATAATGAGCATAGAAGAAATCTTTCAGATCTATTTCTTCGCTATCTGCTAACTTTATTTTGGTATGTATTTCCGATTTAGACACGGTCAAAGTTTAAGCAATTTTACTCATACCCTCAAATTAAAATATATATGGCTCGTATTAATCCCTATTCAATAGGGTTCTACCCTGCTCTACTACCGATAAAGCTCCGCTTTCACCGAGTTTGCTTACTTCAAACTCTCCTAGTAGGGCTTTAATTTCTTCTAAGTGTGCAATGTCTTCGGCATCTGACGATTGGGAAAGTTCTCCTACTAATATTCTTAGTTTCTCATAGTCTTGAACACCCTCGCGCAAGGTCTCAAATCTAATTGAGGACTTAGCATCCGGATAAGCAAAGAATGTGTCGCCGGCAGGCCAAGTTCTGAAACGAGTGTCTTGCATCGGCTCTTCGACCCACGAATTGTATGCCCACCTCAGAAATCCGTCTAGGTTCTTGGCATAGCTGTACCAACCCTGCCACACTCCCTCAGCAGGTGGCGAGAATGTGAAGTTGTTGGGATATTCGGCACTGCAGCACACGTAAAATGTGGTCTTCTGTCCCTTTTCCTGACGTTGCTTCAACACCTCGTCGGGAAGCATATGCTTCGACTCCACGCTCAAATCGTAAATATTTCCAGAAATTCCCGGATTATAATTGGCAGCCGACGTGATCTTCAGTCCACTATGTGCTTCTATCAAGTCTATGGCATGCTTCATGTCCTCTAAAGGTCTTTCGTCCATAGCTATAGAGCTTATGTCGAACCATCCTTTTTCTTTTAGATGCTTGCTAAAGTCTTCTAAGAAAGGTATCCAATATTGTTCATATTCTTTAGATGATGCTTTTGCTTCTATAAAGGTGTCTTTGCTCATGGCTTCGTCAAAATACCAAAGCTGATTGCCCCAAGGGATAAGCGAGTAACAGTTGATTTGCTCTTTTATGCCCAAGCTCATTTCATACTCCACCCATTTATCGAAAACGCTGTAATCAAATGTCCATGTGCCGTCATTTTTTAGTGTATGTTTCACCATCGAGCCAAATTCATCGTAAGTCTGACCGCCCCATGCTCTGTTTACAACAGTCGTGGTTATACATTTCTGTCCCGCATTTGCCAGCATGCTGAATAAGGGTTTCATCTTTTCAAAATGTGCATCCGACCATAGCTCTAAGTTGTGATAACGGGCTACGGCATAAGGGTTCTGCCACAAATCAAGATGAAATTTCCAATCCTGTGGCAACGGAAGCTCACGATTTAACACATTTATGTCAAGAGCCAAAGTCTTTATGGTTTTGCCGTCGGCTATTATCTGCACATCCCCCGAATATTCTCCCGCATTTGCATCAGCAGGGAGATTTATCGACAACCAATAGCCACGTGTAGTGTTTGCATTTACATACATAGACGAAAACTCCTCAAGGCAGTCTGCTACTAGATGGGCTGTTTCGTCTTTCTTCTTCTTATGTCCACAGCCTCCCAAAAACTCGTCAGCTAGAACGTTGCGTACATAATAGTACTTTATCGCATCTGCATTGATATGTCCCGATTCCGATGTCAAATCCGACATCTTGATTTGCAAATTATTGATGCTATCCTTTGTCCACAGCACTATTTGCGCACTCAGACGCTCGTTCTTCCAGCCCTGAAGACTCAATTCGTCCGAGCTCTTTAACTGAGGAATATAATCTTTGTCATACCTTTCGTAACTACTTCCCCATGAGACATTTATACCTTGTTGCAATTTATCCCATTCTTGGACGCTACTTGGAGCATTAGGAGCAGTAGGCTCGTTGAAAACTGTTCCTTTTGGAAGCTCGCTGCCTCCTCCGCAAGCCACTAGACTGATTAATATTAGCGCGATTACAACTAACTTGTGAGATTTCATATATTTATAATTTGTTGTAAAGATAGCAATTTTTTAGTTCACTCCACCAACACCCAGTTATATGAATTTGCTGGTATTTTTATACTTACCTTCACTTTGTAGTCCCTGCTTAACTCATACTCCTTCGTATTTGCTCCCTTCTCGCTTATTATTGCCGTCTTGGAAAGTCCGGTATAATAAAGCGGTAATTCTATTTCTCGTTCCATATCTTCGGAAGTTGGATTGAAAAACATTGCCAAGCCCTTTTCTTTGAGTGCTGGGTTGACGTGCATAAATCCGTCCCAATCTTTGCCCGAAGGGCGACGCAGATGGATAATATCGCTGTTCAGAATCATACGATATTTCTTATACCAATCGACTACTCTCACTACTAGCTCACGGGTTTCTGGAGTGTCGTACAAGCGTGGGCCTCTGTAGCACGACTGTACACCCGAACCGTAGTTTTGCATCATCTGATTTTCGTAGGCATCAAGATGTTCGTGCAGTGGCTCGATGGTGGCTGCGGCTCCACCGCCATGATATTGCGTCAGTGGAGTGAATGTCCAGCACATACTTGGCGTGCGTGTCCACAAACCTTCGTATAAATTCTGACGACCAAGCACTAGCTGACGTTCGCGCGGCAATGACCAGTTGACCTCCCGATAGCCAATACCCGACTTATTTGCCCCCGCCAGAAAATAAAAATCAGGAATATTCATGTAGATACCTTTTGCACGCATCCACCGATATAGATCTTTGATTTGAGCATATTGCTTCCATTGAGAGTCGCCCAAACCATTATGATGCGCGTGAGTGGTAGAAGCACAGACATTTCCCGGATAAGAACCATCATTCTCGAAAACACTCATGCCCGTTTCGTCATAAAATTTCTTGATTTTTCGGAAGTACTCAAAACCCCAATCACTTGCTAAACACGGTTGAGAACCGTGTATCATGCCTCCTCGCTTTCCTGTCTTAGGGTTGATAACGTCCACATCATCACTAATCCAACGACTTGACAGCAGTGAGTATCCGCCCAGCTCAACACCTTTGGAATTAGCGTATTCACGCAGTTTGCGGAATTTTTCGTAGTTTTCGGAAGTCTCGTTTTCCATGTTCACTCCGCTGCCAAAGCTAAGTATCACCATTTCGTAGCCAACATCAGCACATTGGTCAACAGCCCTCTTAACCGTCTCTTCCTTTGAGGATGTAAGATGCAGGAAAATAGGGTTTTCCGTAGTCCATGGTGCAACTGTGCGGTAGAACTTACGAATAGTCAGTCCGTGCCGCTCCTTGTCATCGCTATCTATTAGGCTTATCCAAGTGTGGAAAGTTGTCAGCGAATCCCCTGCCCGAATAGCTGTTTCGGGGCCTAGTGGTGGGCGAACTTCCAGCAAACAGGGTGTTGCCAAGGGATAATTGGCTTGCGAAGTATAACGAGGGTCAAGCTCCCAAAATGTTGTTACATCAGCGTTACGTTGCTGCATACCGCCAAATGCATAATCAGTCTCAACATGAATATTAGGTGTCTTCCACTCTTTAGGTATCTCCACAAGGCTTTCACCCTCAATCAGAGCTAGTTGCTCTACCTTAAAACGATTGAGTTGTATCAGCATATTGCCTTCGTTAATGACTTCTATCCACTTGCCGATAACCGGTATACCATCGTAAATGGCAAAATGTACTTTGACTGTAATTGCATCTTTCGTCAATGTGAAAACTATCTCCTTGCCTGTTGGCATATTCTTATTTGAAGCCCAACGCACCTGCTTCCACTCTACTCGCTTGCTAATATCTCTAAGCTCGAAATCCTGTACCTGAAAAGAGTTGGCAGTCGCCGTAAGCTGGTCTACCCAGTCTGTCTTGGTATAAGCATAATCGGGCTGAGGACTCAAACCCCCAATGTTGTAAGTACTCCCGTCGATGGTAAGTGTTCCTTCGTTGGAAACCGCTCGCAACATACTTTCGCCTGTCATCTGATTGAAGTAGTCTATTGTCGCAAGATTCGGCGATAAGCGAAACACTCGTGCTACCAAACCATTGGAGATAATCAAATCCTTGCCGTTGCTTGCCCTATATACTCCGGCTCTTGCTTTCTCGGGAGATATCAGCCAGTCGAACTCCGGTGTTGCTAGGGGTGTTTGTATTTCAGGAAGTTCTCCAAGTAGCTTCGATAAATGAGCTTTTACTCTGCTGTCCTGCTCCTTTGGCTCTAGTGCAAAATCGGAAGCTACTACCGACGGCGGTATTTCCATAAACTCAAAAATCGGGTCTATCCACACGGCATAGTCGCCACTTTCGCCATCGCCACCGTCGTCAACCACTAATTCAAGAATACCACGACGTAGCTCGATATTTATATCGCGTGCAGGCTCACCCTGACGCATAAGACCACTATTATATATTTCCTTACCATCGTGTATGAGTCTAAATACAACACTACCCTTGTCAACATTACCGTCGCTACCCTCAATACCTACAAATTGTTTTGACATATCTGTTATGCGATAGAAAATGCGTTTACCGTCGGTTAGTGGCACTGATTTAATATCATCGGTAGTGTAATCAATCTTGGAATCGTTCACTCCAATCTTTGCGCTGAATTTTCGGGTATTGTTCAGCTTTATCTTGATTTCCGATTTACTGTGCACCCCTACTCCTTGTGTATATGCATGTCCTGCAACAGACAAGGACTCGCCCGTTGCAGAATGATTTACCATTGCAGCCCCGTAAGTCTGTTGGCCTAAAGAAATATCCATATCCACAAGGGACATTTTAGATTGTGCGTTAGCCTCAAAAGCCAACATCACTACCATTATCAATGCTAATAGTTTGTTCATTTTATTTTTGGTTATTTTTCTTGTCCGCATTCATTGCACTATCTGTATTAATCCCCTCCTTGTTAAGGAGGGGCGTCGAAGGCGAGGTGGTTTGTATTATTTAAATTCATTTTTTATAGATTCAAGCACTTCTTCTGGATTTTCAAAAAGCTCACTGTTCTCGAAACGCAAAACTTTAACCCCATATCGACGAAGAAACATATCTCGCTCAAAATCATATTCAGCATTATTTACATCATCATGCCCTTTGCCATCCAATTCTATTGCAATATTTTCGGAAGGACAATAAAAATCCAATATGTAGTTACCAAAACTATGCTGTCGCCTAAACTTTCGTCCTTCCAACTGCTTCCCTTTTATAAGACTCCACAAATACACTTCAGCAGAAGTCATATTATTTCGCAACTCTTTGCGAAAGGACTTTAAATGTGCAAGATTATTTAGGTTATCAGAACTCTTCATCATTTTATCTAAATATATTCAACAGCCACCACCTCCCCCTGCGGGTACTCCTCCTCGGCGAGGAGGAGAATTTGACAGCCTATTTCATTTCCACAACCAGTAAATAGCCTTTTCCGCCTTCAATATTGAGCGTGTCGTCGAGATTAAAATCTTTGGCTTCTTGATATTCTTTTACATAAGGGATTTTGATTGACACTTTATCGGGATTCATCCCCAGTTTTTCCCAATCGATTTGCAGTTTGCCGCTTTGCTCCTCCTTTGTCCAGTTTGCCACAGCAATGATGCTGCTATTTTTCCCTTTATAGACCGTTGCAACAATTTCCTTGTTATCGCTTTTGGCAGGACAATCAGCATCCCAAAAGCCAATCATATCCATATCTTGGATCTTATACGTATCCCAGAAGTTCCAAATGTACTCAGGTGTCGGACCATACCAACCAAGACGATTTGTTATGCCGAAAACCATTCCACGCCAACGATTACCACCATGGTTGAGCAGTTGAGATGTTAAACCGAAAGGTACTCCTGATATTTCTATCAACCAATAATCGGTAGATGTGTCGTAGTCTCGACCCTCGCCAATCCACAACTGGTCGTAGTAGGGCAACAAGTCCATATACAGATTGAGACAGCAAGCGTAGCCAGCCATACCGTTGAAGTGATTCCAAGTGTGCATATCTATGCGAGCATCGGGACGATTGCGATCCAATATCTTCCGAGCTCTTTTGAGAGTGAGCCTGTCGAGAGCCGAATCGTCGATGTAGATGCCGTCTATTTTCATATTCTTACACATCCAATACAAGCCTTCGAGATAAAAATTATTAAGACGAGAATCAGGAACTGTTATTACCGACAGGTCTTGCCGCCCCTTGTAAGGTCCATCTTTGAAAGTACATTTCCATGCCGGTATAAAGTCTTCTTTAAAATTCTCAATGAGCCAAGGATGAGGACCTTCTTTGTTGACAACGGTTTTAGCATCCTTACCAGGTCCGGGAAAAATAACTTCGCCGTTCAGGCTTCGCATCGCCCAAATCTCGGGAGCGTTGACGGTCAATTCTCTTGTCGTATAATACACTTTCGTGCGTATATTTTTGGCATGAGCAGACTCCACGAAATTTGTGAGTGCCGGAACATTCTCTGCCAAATACGGATAATTGATAAAGGGATTGATGTCTTTCTTGTGATGCACATTGATAATATTTGCCCCCGACTTTTCGGCATTGGGAATATAGCTGGCACTAACATCCGAGTTGGAATGATAATACCTGTCGCCATACTGAATATCCCGATTAATCAGCTTTACGGGCGTGAGCAAAAGCTCAAAATCGAAATGTAGAGACTCTCCTTTTTTCATGCTTCGCTCTCCCGAATAGGCTTTTATCAATGCACCATTGTCCGTGCCAAGCACATCGCAGCCTCCGCTCGTACCATTCCCCCACGACTTTGGCAAGTTCAGCGGGTCAAATTCATAATATATGTTCACCAACTGACGATGATAAGTATCGTCTTTCAGCTTAATGCGCAAGCCTCCATTCACTCCCCCAAGCCACACTGCATCCTGGCTCTTGTTTTCGACATCCCATTTCCAATTCCACTCGTCGGGGCGGAAGCCTCCGGTTTTGCCCATACCCATCATGTATTTAGACTTATCCTTTGTCATAGGAATCTCCAAACGGATGTCTTTTATATCCACAGCTTGCTTTGCCGTCAATTGCAGTTTGTAATCCATAAAACCGTCAAACTCCGCCGATGCCGAAACTTTCAA
>JBKECW010000019.1:0-21466 GCA_047975005.1 Bacteroidales bacterium
TCAAAATAGTAGTTATCTAGTACTACTATTTCATCTCCTCCCAATAAAGTTAGGAAATATTCAAAATGAGAATCATCTCCGGGTAAGTCAATACGTTCGTGACAAACTTTTTCAATTTCTCTTATCTGGTATTCTGTTGGTTGCCGGGTTGCATATATGCAGTGAAAATCGTCTTTCAGCATTTCGGCTAATGCCAAAGTGCGGATAAAGTGCCCCATCCCAATTGATGAACTGCCATCGGCTCGGAATATTATTGTTCTTTTCAAAACTAATTTAGTCTCTTAAAGCCTGCATGGCAAATACTACCTTTTAGTTCCTTCATAACATCTCTACCATCTTCAAACTCCTGAATATCTTTAAACAATTCTTCAATAGCCTCAAAATAATTATCAATAATATTTTGAGTATGGGCTATGCTAACGTAAATACTATTTCCTGCAAGAAATCCCTTTTCCAGCATCTCTTGAGTTATATAGGTTTTGTATACAAGGTTCTTTTGACTTTCAAAGCTAAATCCTGCTAGAGCCGGGATACCCCATGTATTTATCTTAATCCCATATTTTTCTGCCAATATAAGCCATCTTTGTTTGATTTGTTGTCCTTTCTCTGTTATATATTCCCATGACTTTAGTTTCTTCATCACATTTAGAGTGGCTAATGCAGCAGATGGTCCAATACGCTCTGTCCAGAAAGTACTACTGATGAAGGTTTTTTGGGCAGACTGCATTATATGCCTTTTACCCACTACAGCGGAGATTGCATAACCGTTTCCTAGAGCCTTACTGAATATTGTCATATCTGGTTCGACGCCGTATAATTTGTATATTCCTCCGAAAGTCTGCCTAAATCCGCTAGTACATTCGTCAAATATAAGTACTATACCTCTTTCGTTTGCCAATTCTCTAACTCTTTGCAAGAAGTTATCTTCCGGACCCAGATTGCGAGTAACTTCCATTTTTATTATTCCAATGTCGTGAACATTAACAAGATTAAGTAATTCTTCGAAATTATTATAGTTGAATGGATATGTGGTTTTTGACAATGTTGTGGGGACTCCTGCCGGATCAAGACCAGGTAGTAAATGACCTGCCAGATTTTGTTCATCTCCGAGATTTGCTGCAAGATACCAATCATGCCAACCATGATATCCACAAATAGCGACTTTTTCTTTACCCGAGGCAGCTCTGGCAATACGTATTGCAATTGCATTTGCTTCACCTCCGGTTCTAGCTAATCTGACCATATCTGCCCATGGAGCAATTTCTGTCAGTTTTTCGGCGAGTTTCACTTCTTCTGGGCAGTTAAGAGTTGATACATTTCCATCTTTGACAGTCTTTAAAACAGCCTCGTCCACTTCTTCATGCCCATAACCTAATATATTTGTACCTATGCCCATAATTGAAACATCTGTGTACTCTCTACCATCTAAATCCCAAACCTTACATCCTTTTGATTTACTGAAATAAGCCGGCCATTGGTCAGGGAGAAACATTTCTGGTCTTTTTGAGAGCAACATTGTTCCCCCGGGAATTAGAGCCTTTGCCTTTTTGTATAATTCCTGTCCTTTACCCATTGTCATCATTAATAATTGACTTATTATAGCCTTCGTTTCTTCTATATGATTTATTAATTTCTTTGATTTGAGGATTATTCTTTAAAACATAAACATACTCAAGCCAACCTTTTTCTATACCCAATATTTGAACTAACTTTTCAATAACCCAGAAGTCTTCCATTGTATCAACTGTCATCCTAATAGAAGAGTAGTCCAGATTGTTCTTAAAACAGTCAGAAATAAATAGATTACCCCCATTGTAAGTTGAATTTTTCCAAATATAAGGAGTGACATGCTCAAATTCTGAATTAAGTGTTGCTTCTTTATATGCTCTTTCGAGCACTGTATACTTAAAAACCTCTACATCAAGTCCATCGGGGAACGTTGGGGTAAGCGCATTTGATGCGTAATCAAGGTTTTTGCTAATTGCTAATTCTATCACTGAGTCAATAACAGAGGAGTCAATTAAGGGACAATCTGAGGTTAATCTCACAACCCATTCAGGAGACTCTGGTTTGGCAGTTTCATAAAACCTTTCTAAGACATTGTCAATTGAACCTTTATGTACCTCAACTCCTAGTTTGCTTGCTATGAATACAATCTTTTCGCTTCCTTCTTCATTAGTTGTTGCAACCTTTAATTTGGTAATATACTTTGACTTCAATATTCTACTCAGGTGTATCTCTAATAGAGTTTTATTATCAACAGTTTTGAGTATTTTTTCTGGTAATCTCGTAGAGCCTATTCTTGCTTGGGTTATAGCTAAAACTTTCATATTTTCCAGTTTTTAGGATATAATAATTCAGTTTCCATCACTTTTATATCATCAATTTGTTTGACAATATCACTGTTTATAGTTTTTTCTGCCATCTCTACATTACGTTTTATCTGCTCTAAGTTGTCAACTCCTATGATAAGGTTATCAATTTCTCTTTGTCTTAGTGCATATCCTAGCGCAAGTTCTTCAATACTTATGTTGTTATTTTCTGTAATATTCTTAATTCGTTTCAGATATGGTATGAGCGCTTGCAGGCTATGAGGAACTGATGTAATATTTTTAAAAAATAGACCTTGTAAAAAAACTGAGCGAACTTGAAGTTCCTTGCCATTTTCTTTTGCCTGTTTTATAAGCTTTCCTCTATGATTGTAGTTGTCTAACAGATTAAATGGAAATTGTATTACATCAATGTCGGGACACGAAATAGCCTCTCTAAACTCATTATTATCATAAACAGAAAGACCTATTTTATTTATTAAGTTGCAATTTTTCAGTTCTATAAGCTCTTGCAGTAAATCGTGTCCTCTCTTAAAATCCTCAAAGCTGTGAAAAAAATAAGTATTTATATTCTCAATAGGAAGTATAGATAATGTTTCATCTAACTGCCTTTTTAAAGAAGTGTCTGCCTTTTTAAACTTAGTATTTATCTTAAATATATTATCTGTTTCACGTAAGTATAAGCCCAATGTATGAGTAGCAGAGCCGTAAGCATCTGCCGTATCTAAAGTCAGAATATTATTTGAATGTGCAAAGTCTAAGATTTTTTTTATTGTCTCAATTGGAGGAATACCACTTACATTATTAATACCGTAATCTATACCAAACTGGACTGTTCCGAGGATTATTTTATTATCCAGATTATTCAAGATATATTTGGATTAAATATAGACATCCGAATAATGTCACAGAGCTCACCCGAATATACACCATGTTTTTTCAAAAGACTTTCTTGAACAAAACCTATCTTTTCGTATAATTTGATAGCTGATTTATTTTTCGACACTACACCCAAATTGAGTTTTCTTATTCCTAATATCTCAAAGCAAAACTCAATAACCACCAAGCTGGCTTCCTTTGCATAACCTTTACCCCACTCGTTTTTTTCTCCCATCATGATACCATATTCAGCAATATTGTGGCGAGTATTGATTGGGTCAATCTTAATGTTTCCAATATGATTATTCTTATTTTTGGTATGAATTGCCCAAAAATAGATATCCTTCTTAACAGCATTATCAACGTATTCGTATAACATTGAGAGTGTATAATTACCTCCACTTTCCAGATACTTGTACACATCTTCGTCATTTAACCAACTTACATAGCTGTCAGTAACATGTTGTAACGATAGTGGTATCAATTCTAGTCTGTCTGTATTTATAATCGGGGCTTTCATTATAAGCTACCCATAAAACTCCGAAACTTTCTGTATCACATACTCCTGCTCTTCCGGTGTCAAGCTGGGGTACATTGGTAAACTCAAACATTGAGAATAATATTCTTCTGCAACAGGGAAGTCTCCGTTTTTCCAACCAAGAGATTTGTAGTACGGCATCGAATGCACAGGAATATAATGAACTTGTGCAAATATGTTATTATTCCTTAGGTGTTCATATAGTTCTTTCCGATTATCTGACTCTATGATATAAAGATGGTAGGCATGCCCGTCGACTACTCCCGATTGCCTTCTAATTTGGGGTATATCCTTAAAAGCATCGTAGTAAGTTTCTGCAATCTCTCGTCTCCTAGTCAAACCTTCGTCAGCTCTACTTAACTGGCTTATTCCCAGTGCTGCCTGAAAGTCTGTCAATCGATAATTATAGCCTAAATCTTGCATCTCGTAATACCACCCCCCATGATTCTCTTCTAGTAGATTTTCATCTTTGGTAATACCATGAGTTCTTAAGAGCATCAGCTTATCGTACAAGTCTTTGTTATCTGTAGTAATCATTCCTCCTTCTCCGCAAGCAATGTGTTTCACGGGATGGAAAGAAAACACAGATATATCTGCAAATTTACCATTCCCACACAGCTGTTTTACAGATTTAGAATCAACAAAAAAACCACCCGGAGAGTGACATGCATCTTCAATTATCCAAAGGTCATATTCATCAGCAAGTTTTCTAAACTCTTCCATGTTGACAGCATAGCCTGCAAAATCAACAGGGATTATACCTTTATAAGTCCCACGAGGAGAAGATTCCAATAATTCTCTTACTTTGTCAATATCTAAGCAATAGTTGTCGGTATTTATATCTGCAAAAACTACTTCGCCTCCACAATATCTTACACAGTTGGCACTAGCTGCAAAGGTATTTGGTGTGGTAATCACTTTGTCTCCATTTTTCACTCCGAGAGCTAAAGCTGCCAAATGCAATGCTGTTGTGCCGTTTGAAACAGCCACTGCATACTTGCATCCTACATATTCTGCAAAAGCTTTTTCAAATTCGTGTATTGTAGGACCTTGTGTAAGGAAATCGCTCTTCAGAACATTGACTACTGCGTCAATATCGTCTTGAGTAATGTTCTGTCTGCCATAAGGAATTGGAGTCATTTCTTATAGAGGCTTAAAATTAGTGTCAACATATTCTTTAATCTTCTCTCTTAGGCTGTCTACAGTCTCCCAGTCATCATTTGTGCCGGAATTATACTTGAACCCACAAGGAACCGGTTTTGCATTATGATGTTTCATAAAGTCATCCTTAGAGTGAGAGAAGGAGACTGAAGGCAGTATTGCATAGTATTTACCTAAATCGATGGTATCTAGAGCATCAGTTTCTGTAATCATTTCTTCATGCAGCTTTTCGCCAGGTCTTATTCCAACATCAGTTGTGGAGCAAGACGGTGCAATTGCCTTTGCTATATCCAGTATTTTGTAGGAAGGAATTTTTGGAACAAAAATTTCACCGCCCAAATGATTTTCTATTGCATACATCACCATATCGACGCCAGCTTGCAAGGAAATATTAAACCTTGTCATCTCATTGTGTGTAATGGGTAGAACTCCTTCTTCTCTCTTCTTGATAAAGAAAGGAATAACAGAGCCTCGTGAGCCCATAACATTGCCGTAGCGTACAACAGAGAATTTAATCTTACGGCTGCCTTTCATATTGTTAGCCGCTGTGAACAATTTATCCGACACGAGTTTTGTTGCTCCATATAGGTTTATGGGTGCACAGGCTTTATCGGTAGAGAGTGCCACAACATCGGAAACATTAGTTGCCAAAGCTGCATCAATAACATTCTGAGCTCCGTGTACATTTGTCTTTATGCACTCGTCAGGATTATATTCTGCAGTATCAACTTGCTTAATTGCTGCTGCATGAATAATAACATCAATCTGTTCACATGCCCTCTTAAGCCTTACTCCATCTCTGACATCACCAATAAGAAAACGTAATTGGGGATATTGTGTTTCAGGATATTTCTGTTTTAGCTCAAACTGTTTTAGCTCATCTCTTGAGTACACCACCACCTTTTTCACCTTGGGGTATCTGTCTAAAATTGTCTCTATAAACTTCTTTCCAAAAGACCCTGTCCCTCCGGTTATTAATACTGATTTATTATTTAGCATACTAAAATTATAATTTGCATTTTCAGTTCATCTCATGCATCCTCACAGCTCCGCCTCCTCAGTCACATTTGCGAAAACTGAATATTGCCCAAAAGTACAAAACTTTTTTTTCTTATTGTGTGTCAGTCCTTAACTATTTTTAGCTAAGGTGTCTGCCTGTTTTAGGTTATATCCTGCGAGTAAGATGCCAAGTTTGCTTCCCTTGTATGCGATTGTTTGTGAGTGTATTATAAAATACACGTCGGTCTAAGGAGTAGAAATAGTTATTATAGGAGATTTCAATATCATTAAAAGGAAAAGAGATTTTGTATAAAGGTATTATATATGTCGATAATAATATATATAATAGTTACAATAATACTTATTATCATAGCAAGCATTAATACTTTGTTTTCAAGATGTAATATCATAAATACAAGCATAGATAATATTATATTAAGTAATTTATTTTTGTGTTATTTATCCGCCAAGTAATCGTATTGTGTGTTTTGTTTCACAGATTAAATTATTTGTAGTAGTTTTGTCTGTTTAACGGGGCTGTTGTTGCCGTTTTTGAAAAAAATATAAAGCAAAGAAGAAATGAATTTTGTAGAAGAATTGAAATGGAGGGGTATGATTCATGATATCATGCCGGGAATAGAAGAGCTACTTGCAAAAGAAATGACGACGGCTTATGTCGGGACAGACCCTACGGCAGACTCTCTACATATAGGACATTTAGTCTCAATTATGATGCTCAAGCACTTTCAAGTGTGTGGGCACAAGCCTCTTATATTGGTGGGTGGAGCAACCGGAATGATAGGCGATCCATCGGGAAAGTCGGAAGAACGCAACCTGCTCGACGAGAAGACTCTCCGCCACAACCAAGAGTGCATAAAAGGACAAGTTGCCAAATTCCTTGATTTTGACGAGAAGCTACCCAACAACGCCGAGCTTGTAAACAACTACGACTGGATGAAGGAGTTTAGCTTTTTGGAGTTTATCCGTGATGTAGGCAAGCACATCACCGTCAACTACATGATGTCTAAAGACTCGGTAAAGAAGAGAATCTCTGGCGATAACAATCAGGGACTATCATTCACCGAATTCACATACCAACTGGTACAAGGCTATGACTTTTTGCACTTGCGCAAAACAAAAAAATGCAAACTGCAAATGGGAGGCTCCGACCAATGGGGCAATATCACCACCGGAACCGAGCTTATTCGCCGCAAAGGCGAGGGCGAAGCCTTTGCCATCACTTGTCCACTGATAACCAAAGCCGATGGCTCGAAATTTGGGAAAACCGAAGGTGGCAACATCTGGCTCGACCCCGAAAAAACATCGCCCTACAAGTTTTATCAATTTTGGCTAAATACCTCCGACGACGACGCTGAAAAATACATCAAGATTTTCACTCTCTTGAATAAGAATGAGGTTGAGGCACTTGTAGCCGAACATAAAGAAGCACCACATACAAGGGTTCTACAAAGGCGTTTGGCAGAGGAGGTTACATGCATGGTTCATAGTAAAAAAGACCTTGATAATGCCGTAGAAGCCTCGTCAATATTGTTTGGCAAAGGCACTTCCGAAACTCTGAAAAAACTTGATGAGAGAACCTTCTTAGCTGTGTTCGAGGGCGTACCTCAATTCAAAATAACTAGGAGCGATATTGAAGCCGGCATCGACATAATTAGCCTTATTGCCGAAAAAACAGATATTGTACCATCGAAAAAAGAAGCACGACGGGCTATCGATGGCAACTCTCTGAACATCAATAAAGAAAAAGTTTCCGAGATAGCATTGACCGTAAGTACTGAACACCTAATCGGCGACAAATACATCCTTGTGCAGAAAGGCAAGAAGAATTATTACCTGATAGTTGTAGAGTAGTACAATTGACATGCGGGTAAAGCCGTGAAGATACTTTTTTCGACACCTGTTATATCACGACAATATTGTTAATAATTTCTTCGCGGATATATCTTGTGTTTGAAGACAATCAAATTGCATTCGACCCTCCATTAGGAATTACATCCTTTGCTGCCCAACTCGTCTGCTTTTTTTATTCGTCTGTCTTTTATATACTGACTTATTGCTACCCTAAAACTAGGAGACAGTGGAAATCCGAAAAAGCGATTAAGAACTAGCAAATAGTATTGTCAATAGACAGGCAACACCCTCAGTGTTCAATAATATCCATTAAATGAGTTATCTTTGCAAGCCAACATCTGTCTGTTGCATAACAAATAAAATATGAGCTTTAAAGAAGAAATAGCCCGACGACGCACATTCGGGATTATCAGCCACCCCGATGCCGGGAAGACAACCCTCACCGAGAAACTCCTGCTTTTTGGAGGTGCTATACGCGAGGCAGGAGCTGTAAAGAATAACAAAATAAAGAAAGGAGCAACATCCGACTTTATGGAAATTGAGCGCCAGCGTGGTATTTCGGTGGCAACTTCCGTGATGGGCTTCGAATACAACGGCTACAAAGTCAATATCCTTGATACGCCTGGACACGAAGACTTTGCTGAGGATACCTATCGCACACTAACTGCCGTTGACAGCTGTATTATAGTTATCGATGCAGCAAAAGGAGTAGAGGCACAGACCAAAAAATTGATGGAAGTATGCCGAATGCGCAACACGCCCGTTATGATTTTTATAAACAAAATGGACCGACCTGTGCGAGACGTAGTAGAGCTTCTAGAAGAAATAGAGGATTTACTGAAAATCGAAGTCAGACCCCTGAGTTGGCCTATTAACAACGGTCCCGACTTCAAAGGGGTTTACAACATTTGGAAAAAAGAACTCAATCTGTTCTCTGCGAATATTCAGTCTATTAAAGAACCGATAAAATTTACCGATATATCAAGTCCGGAACTTGAAAAGCATATCGGCAATGATGCTGTTACACTTCGTGATGAAATCGAATTTGTAGACGGTGTCTTCCCGGAATTCGATAAAAACGAATATTTGAACGGAAAATCGGCACCGGTGTTTTTCGGCAGTGCTTTATACAACTTTGGAGTGCAAGAGCTACTAGACTGCTTTTTGGAAATAGCCCCTCCGCCCCGAGACAAGGAATCCGACACCCGCATCGTCGAGCCTTCCGAAAAGGGATTCACCGGCTTTGTGTTTAAGATACATGCAAATATGGACCCCAACCATCGCAATAGGTTGGCATTCATAAAAATATGCTCGGGCACATTTGAAAGGAATAAACCCTATCTGCACGTCAGAAACAATGCAAAACTAAAGTTCTCTAGCCCGACAGCCTTTATGGCATCCAAAAAGGAAATCATCGACACTGCCTACCCCGGAGACATTATTGGTCTACAGGACTCGGGCAATTTCAAAATTGGCGACACACTTACCGAAGGCGAAAAATTGATGTTTAAAGGTATACCCAGCTTCTCGCCCGAATTGTTTAAATACATTGAAAACGCCGACCCCATGAAATCAAAGCAACTGGCAAAAGGTATTGACCAGCTGATGGATGAGGGAGTGGCGCAGTTATTTACAAGCCAGTTTAATGGACGAAAGATTATTGGAACAGTTGGAGCATTGCAGTTTGATGTTATCGAACATCGCCTGCTACACGAATATGGAGCAAAATGTAGATGGGAGCCTATATCGCTGTACAAGGCATGCTGGATAGAGTGCAAAGACAGTAAAATAACGGAAGAATTCAAAAAACGAAAATACCAAAAGATGGCTCACGACAAGGAAGGACGGGATGTGTTCCTTGCTGATTCGTCTTTTATTCTCGACATGACACAAAAGGAATTTGAAAGTATAAAATTCCATTTTATATCGGAGTTTTAGTATGAATACAGTTATAATAAAATACAGCGCAGGAAATATAGGCTCGGTGCTGAATGCCTTAGAAAGAGTAGGATGTCAGGCTATTGTCTCGGATGACAAAGACCTGATAAGATCTGCCGATAAGATTATATTGCCCGGAGTGGGGCACGCACGCACAGCAATGAACAACCTGAAGAACAAAGGTCTTGACGAGGTAATTAGGAACCTGAAAAGTCCTATTCTGGGAATATGTATCGGACTCCAATTAATGTGTAAGTATTCTGACGAAGGAAACACCGAATGCCTAGGAATATTCGACACAAAGGTCAGAAAGTTCGAGCAACAAAACGACATGAAAGTGCCACACATGGGATGGAACAATATTGAACCAATTTCCGGCAATCCTCTGTTTGATGGTATTGACAAGAAGGACTTTGTCTACTATGTGCATTCTTATTATGCCGAATTGTGTGGAGATGCCATTGCACACACAGAATACGGAGTAAAATATTGCGCTGCACTACAACAGGACAACTTCTACGCCCTGCAGTTTCACCCCGAAAAGAGCGGAACCGTAGGCGAACGCATTTTAAGTAATTTCTTAAACCTGTAAACTATGCTTGCTAAAAGAATAATACCATGCTTGGATGTTCGAGATGGAAAAACTGTAAAAGGTGTTAATTTTGTAGATATAAAAGAAGTCGGCGACCCTGTGGAGCTAGGTCGGCAATATGCAGAGCAAGGTGCAGACGAACTGGTTTACCTCGATATAACTGCGACTCATGAAGGACGTAAGAGCTTTGCCAAATTGATAGCAAAAGTTGCAAAGAATCTGAATATCCCTTTTACAGTCGGAGGTGGAATAAGCACACTCGAAGATGCCGAAAGACTTCTGGATGCAGGAGCTGACAAAGTATCCATAAATTCGGCAGCAGTCAGAAATCCACAACTGATAAATGACATTGCAACTAAATTCGGTTCGCAGTTTGTTGTACTTGCTATTGATGCTAAGCTGAATAATAATAAGTGGCTGGTAACTGTAAATGGAGGACGTATAGAAACAGATAAAGAATTGTTTGCATGGGCAAAAGACGGTGAAAATAGAGGAGCAGGCGAAATTTTATTCACCTCGATGGAACACGATGGAACAAAAAACGGCTTTGCTGTCAAGGAGTTAAGGCAGATGCACAACCTGTTGTCTATCCCGATAATAGCATCCGGAGGTGCAGGGAATGCCGAACATTTTGTAGACGTCTTCAACGAAGGTAAAGCCGATGCCGCTCTGGCTGCAAGTATCTTTCACTATGGAGAACTTCCTATTCCGCAACTAAAATCGTATCTTGCGCAGCAAAAAGTAATAATTAGATGATAAATAATTTGAATTTTGACAAACTTGGCAACGGACTTATCCCTGCCGTTATACAAGACAACAACACCAACAAGGTGCTGATGTTGGGCTTTATGAACAATGAAGCTTTCGAGAAAACCCAAGAACTGGGAAAGGTTACATTTTACAGCAGAACAAAAAAACGATTGTGGACAAAGGGCGAAGAGTCTGGAAATTTCTTGACTGTTGTGAATATAGCTGCCGACTGCGACAACGATACATTGCTTATAAAAGTTAATCCCATAGGTCCGGTATGCCACAAAGGGACTGACACTTGTTTCGATGAGGAGAATACAGCAGAAAGCATAATGTTCTTGAAGTATCTGCAAGAGTTTATAGACAAGCGAAAGAAAGAAATGCCCGAAGGTTCATATACCACATCCCTATTTAACGACGGTGTTAACAGAATAGCGCAAAAGGTCGGCGAAGAAGCATTGGAAACGGTAATTGAAGCTACTAATGGAGATCTCAAAGGATTGAGATATGAGGCCGCCGACCTATTATATCATCTTATTGTATTATTGTCTCACAAGGGAATGTCCATAGCCGAACTAGCTGACGAGCTAGAATCAAGGCATCGATAGATAAACACAATCTGGGAGACGCAAAAGTTGTGCCATACATGTTGATATCTTTTAATACCCAATATTCATAATGTCGCGACATCAAAATAAGATACTATCTTTGCATCATAAGTTTTGTTTTATAATTAATTCGCAATAGCGACAAAGAGCCAATGCAATGAAAGGCAACAATAAGAAATCACTGCCAGCTAACTTCAGCAGAAGAGCTGACAAAGACGATAATAAAAATAGAAGGCAAACCGAAGCTCCTTTCAAGAAATTTGAAAAGAAAAAGCCTTTGCGCACACCCAAAAGGGACGATTCGCATTCTCACGATAAGAGACACTATGACGAAGGCAGGAAGCCTTATGAGCATAAAAACTTTAAGAAACGGCACTACGAAAGAAAAGAGGAAACCCCAAGAATTGAGCCCGGACAAGAAAACAACAAGCACCGCGATGATGGTCTTATCAGACTAAACAAATACATTGCCGATGCAGGTGTTTGTGCTCGTCGGCAAGCCGATGAACTGATAGGAATGGGTGTAGTCGAGGTTGACGGTAAAATAGTAACCGAGCTAGGAACTAGAGTTTTAAAAAGCTCAAAGGTGAAAGTAAAAGGTGAACCGATTTCTCCAGAGAAGAAAGTTTATGTCTTGATGAACAAACCCAAAGGACATGTAACAACCCTAGAAGACCCTCATGCCGACCGTACTGTCATGGACCTGATACAAAACCAAATCGAAGAACGGATTTATCCCGTCGGCAGGCTAGACAAAGACACTGTGGGAGTGCTGCTACTCACAAATGATGGAGATATCGCAAGCCGTCTTACACACCCATCATCGAACATTAAAAAACTTTATCATGTGTTTCTTGATAAGGCTGTTACAAAAAACGATATGATAGCTCTGGCAGAAGGCATTAAACTAGAGGACGGAGAGGCATCGGTAGATTCTGCTGCTTACGCTTCGGAAGACAAAACAGAGGTCGGAGTAGAGTTACACTCCGGACGCAACCGAATAGTACGCCGCATGTTTGAACACCTTGGCTACAAAGTGAAAAAACTAGATAGGGTGTCTTTTGCAGGATTTACCAAAAAGAATGTCCCTCGTGGACATTGGCGGTTCTTGACAGACAAGGAAGTTAGCTTCCTAAAAATGCACACAAAAAAGAAAAAGTAAAAGTACGCAATGCTGAAAGAAGACGGCAGGAAAAAGCACTTTATTCTACTTTTTGTGGGAATGCTATTGTGGGCAATGTCATTTGTATGGGTAAAAGTCGCTCTGCAAGTCTATTCGCCCCTGATTATACTGCTCCTCAGAATGTTTATAGGAGCTGTATTCTTGTTTAGCTTTAGCAGATTAATCGGGCGCTTGCAAAAGGTGCAATTTGCGGACCTAAAGCATTTCTGCCTCTTAGCCCTATTCGAACCATTCCTATATTTTATGGGCGAGACTTACGCCATGCAGCATGTATCGTCAACGGTCGGGGCTGTAATGACCTCTACTATTCCGGTTTTAACACCGATAGCCAGTTATTTCTTTTTGAAGCAGAAACTTACGCTTAAACACATGCTGGGTGCAGCTCTGTCGACAATTGGTGTTGTTTTAGTTTTGGTCAATAGTGGAGACACTTTGCAGGGAAACATGAAAGGGGTCTTGTTGATGCTCGTTGCAATAGTTGCAGCAATAGCATTTTCAATGCTAATTAGCAAAATGGGGACAAAATACAACGCCATGACAGTAATATCCTATCAGACACTGTTTAGCTGTGCATACTTTGGAGTAGCCTTGCTTTTTAATCTTGATTTGCTAAAGACTAATTGGGTCTTTGATTATGATGCATTTATGTCAATAGTGTATCTAGCTGTTTTGTGTACAGGAGTGTCCTTCGTAATTTATACGATGGCAATACAAGAAATAGGAGCCAATCAGGCGAGTATGTTCACAAACCTAATCCCCATATTTGTGGCGGTAATTTCTTATTTCTTCTTTGACGAAGTCTTGTCGATAAAGAATTATCTAGGAATATTGCTCGTTATTGTAGGTCTGTTTGTGGCACACGGAAAGATATTTAAAAAAGGAATACTCTTCACACCTCACTCTTAACATCGTATGATAGACCTTGCTAAATATCAACAATTTATAAAGAATAGAGGAAGGGAAATTGATGCTTGCTTTAAGAAGTTGAAGAACAGAAAGCCGAAAGATTTGGATACCATAACCTTGGAACTACATGAAAAAGCATTTGAAGAAATAGACTGCCTCGAATGTGCAAATTGCTGTAAAAGTATAAGCCCAATTATTACTTATAATGATATTGAGCGTATTGCCAAACAGACGAAACAAAAACCCGGAGAACTGGTAGAGAAGTATATGCACATGGACAGCGACGGAGACTATGTATTCAATAGCTCGCCTTGTCCTTTTCTAGGGGCTGACAACTACTGCTCAATTTACAGCCATCGCCCCAAAGCATGCCGAGAATATCCACACACCGACCGCCGACGCTTCTATCAGATATTAGACCTTACTCGTAAAAACTGCGAAATATGCCCCATAGTTTGCGAAGTCTCAAAAGGCTTGCTGGAACGGTGTGGTAATTGATTTATATATTCTTTACCTTACCCTGGTCGGTACAGGCATCAAGTATTTTTTTTATCGAAATATCAAAAGAAGGATGTACAAAATCAGGCATAAGCTCTACAAGAGGCAGCAAGGTGAACCTGCGCAGATGCAGCATTGGGTGAGGGACTTTCAAGTCGGGAGTATTAATGACAAGATTATCATAAAAAAGGATATCAATGTCTATAGGACGAGAGTGAAATCTTTTAGAGTCAGATATTTTTATCCGTCCCATCTCTCTCTCTATTTCCTGAGTATGCTGCAATACTTGTTTTGCATTCAGCCCTGTGTTTACTATCAAAACTTGATTAATAAACCACTGCTCTGCATCAAAGCCCCAAGGTTCGGATGCGTATAGGGATGAGGCATTTACCACCGCACCTACTTTTTCCTCAATTTTCAAACAAGTATCGCCTATTATGCTCCTTGTGTTGCCTACATTCCCACCTAGTAAAAGCGTGCAGTGTGCCATATCCTAAAAAGTTACAGTATTGATAATATTTTATAACTTTACAAAGAAAAATAATAAAAAACAAAGTCCAAGTATATGAAAGCATTTTTGAAATTCACATTAGCATCCATAGTAGGAACACTCGTTGCCCTAACCCTAATATTTGTGATGGGAGGAATACTCCTTTTCTCTATGGCTATCAGTTCTTCATCGCCAACACCAACTCTAAAAGACAACTCAATTCTAAAATTGGATTTAAGCAGCATTATAGTCGAACAAAAAGACAATGACATTAACGTTCTTTCTGTCCTTTATAACGAGGATATTCCAGACGTAGTAGGCTTGACAGATGTTCTGACTGCAATACACAACGCAAAAGAAGAACCTAAAATAAAAGGAATATACATAAAAGCAGGATACATGTCGGTTGGATATGCCAAAGCAGGCGAGATATACGATGCTTTGGTAGATTTCAAAGAGTCGGGTAAATTTATATACTGCTATGCAGAAACTATGAACGAAAAAGGATATTATGTGGCATCGGTTGCCGACGAAATTTATATGCACCCCATTGGCGCAATGGAGTTTAACGGTTTGTCGAGCCAAGTGATGTTTTACACCGGAGCATTGGAAAAATTGGGAGTCGAAATGCAGATTGTCAAACACGGCGAGTTTAAGTCTGCCGTCGAGGTCTACACTCGCACATCAATGAGCGATGCCAGCAGGGAGCAGTCGCAAGTCCTTTTGGATGATATTTGGGGAGCACTTGTGAAATCCATTTCGACATCAAAAGGAATTACAGTAGACGAATTAAATAAAATTGCCAATGACGATGCCCTGTTCTCCTACAGCAGCAACAAGCTGGTAGACTACGGAATGATAAACGGATATAAATACACCGATGAAATAAAAAGCGACCTCAACGCAAAAATCAAAGAAGAGGACGAAGAAGAGGACAACGCAGACAAAGACGAGGCAAAGTACAAGTTGATTAGCATCTCAAAATATTGCTCCGTAATAGATGAGAACAAGAAAGAATATGATGATAAAATAAAAATCATTTATGCCGATGGTGCTATTGACATGGGCAGAGACGGTATAAACTCAGAAGATATAGAGAGTGCTATAAAAAAGGCAAAGAACGACGACGATGTTAAGGCTATTGTGTTGAGGGTTAATTCTCCTGGAGGCTCTGTGTTTGGTTCGGAAGACATGTGGCGAGCTGTGGTCGAAGCTAAGAAAGAAAAACCGGTCGTGGTGTCGATGGGCGACTATGCTGCATCGGGCGGCTACTATATGTCTTGTGCTGCCGACTATATCTTTGCGGAACCTAATACAATTACAGGCTCAATAGGTATATACGGAACTATTCCCAACCTTAAAGGCTTGGTGACAGACAAGCTGGGACTTACCTTCGATGAGGTTGAAACTCACGAAAATTCCGACTTAATAGGCAATGGTATGCGGGGAATGAACGAGTTTGAAAGAAATTTAATGCAAGAACAGATAGAAACTGGTTACGATATATTTGTTACAAGAGTCGCAGACGGTCGTAGCATAGAGAAAGATTCAGTGATGAAAATTGCCGAAGGACGGGTTTGGTCTGGTACGAGAGCTAAGGAACTGGGACTTGTCGATGAAATGGGAGGCATAGAAGCAGCCATTGATAAAGCCGCCGAACTGGCGAAAATAGAGGAGTATTCAGTTGCAGAAAGCAGAAAACAAGATTTCTTTGAGAAATTCCTGTCAAATATGCAGATGAGAGCTGAAGAGAAAGCAATAAAAGAACGCATCGGAGAGCATGCATATAATCTATTGGAGTCTGCTAATAGCCTTCAAATAAAAAAAGAGATTTATGCTAAAATGCCCTTCGAATTTGATATTAAATAACAAGAATAGCAAAACCAAATAGACTGACTGTTTGTTTATGTGTGCAGAAGTAAATTGAGTTTATTACCTTTGCCGTAATAATTGACAAAAAGGTCTTTGTTGGACCATATAAATTGAATATAATGCTAGAAATAAAAGATTTATACGCATCAATAGATAACAAACAAGTGCTAAGGGGCATTAATTTGAATGTTAAGGCAGGTGAAATACACGCAATTATGGGGCCAAACGGCTCAGGCAAAAGTACCCTGTCCAATGTCATTACAGGAAAGCCCGGATATACCGTAGACAAAGGAGATGTCTTATACAATGGAGAGTCAATACTCGATTGGTCGCCAGAAGAAAGGGCCTGTCGTGGTATATTTATGAGCTTTCAGTATCCCGTCGAAATACCAGGAGTCCCAATGGTGAATTTTATCAAAGCGGCTGTCAATGCAAAACGCAGATTTAATGGCAAGGAAGATATTGCGCCAGGAGAGTTCCTGAAAATATTAAAAGAAAAAGGAGCATTGGTAGAACTAAGCACTGAACTGACCAAACGTGCTGTCAATGTAGGATTTTCAGGCGGAGAGAAAAAAAAGAACGAAATCTTCCAGATGGCAATGCTGGAGCCGACACTGTCGATATTAGACGAAACCGATTCGGGATTGGATATCGATGCTCTAAAAATTGTTGCCAAGGGAGTGAATGCGCTTAAATCCTCCGAAAGTTCTACGGTGGTAATAACTCACTATCAGAGACTTTTGGACTATATAGTGCCGGATGTTATACACATTTTATACAAAGGGCAAATTGTGAAATCTGCAGGCAAGGAGTTGGCATTAGAGCTTGAAGAAAAAGGTTACGACTGGCTTAAATAGCGAGTTCTGAATTAATTAATCAAAATCAACTACCATGCCCCATAAAATGATAGATAAAATTATTGCAAGTGGCGAATATAGAAACTTGACCGAGAGCCAGCAAAGATGTATCGAGCTATTGAAGGACTTGGCACTGCCAAATACAAAGCAAGAGGAATACCAAAATACAGACTTCTCTGATGTTTTTGATAGTGTCGAGAACATTGCTTTTGAAAATATAGGAGTCGATTACATTGAGAACGAAGACACTCATATTATTACAGTGAGGAACAATGTCGAAGAAAGTACAGAAATAGATACCGGCATTTTGTCTATAAGTCTTAGCGACAACAATGAATTTGACACCAATAAAGATGTTATCGACACTGTGTCTCACATTCTTGCAAACAAAGAGATACGAATTTACATAAAGGATAATGCCGTAATTGAAAAACCAATAATCATTACGAATAAAATCGGCATTGTAGGCTCAGACCTTTATTCTGCAAATATTAAAATTAATGCAGGTATTAACAGCAAGGCTCAAATCGTTGTTAAAGAAGAGTCAGAACAAGCAGTGCCACTATTCATCGGAAGCAACTGCCTAGAAGCCGACAGCAATGCAGACATCGAATTTTATCACCTTATTGGCACAAAAGACACAAAGTCCTCATCAGGCATTATAAAGCAGCAATTTACTCTAGGTAAAGATGCGAATATTCGGGTGTTCAACCTTAGTCTTTCGGGGTATAAATACAGAATAGAGTCAAACATAGATATAAAGGAAGAAGGCGCACACGCTGACATACAAGGAATAGCTTTCCTTGCAGAAAACCAGTTGCTCGACAATCATGTATATATAAATCACCTTGCAAGCAAGGGGAGGAGCAAGCAGTTGTTCAAATATATAATTGACGATGTGGCTCAAGGAGTATTTTCAGGATTGATAAATATTGCACCTAACTCTCAGCAAGTCGAGGCATATCAGCGCAATAACAATATTTTACTCGCCGATACTGCCAAGATGCATACTAAACCTCAGTTGATAATAGATGCTGATGACGTGAAGTGTAGCCATGGTGCAACAACAGGACAGATTGACGAACAAGCCATGTTCTACATGCGTAGCAGAGGAATTGACGAGCAGGAAGCCCGATCTATGCTGATAGATGCATTTCTCGACGAGGTAATCGCTAATGTTGCTCTGCCACAAGTGCGAGAGCTGGTTAGGAGTTTTACAAACAAGTTCTTCAAAAACTAATATGCCATTTCACATAAACAAAATACGCAAGCAGTTTCCTATCCTTAACCAGGGCAAAGATGGAAAACATATTGTGTATCTAGACTCTGCCGCATCTACATTCAAGCCTCAATGCGTTATAGATAAAGAGATAGAGCTTGCCAAAGAGTATTATGGCAATGTACATCGCAGCTCGCATTATATGGCAAATCGCACTACCGAACAATATGAAGCTGCCCGACAAAAAATCGCTGAGTTTATATCGGCATCCGATACAAGCGAAATCGTATTTACCAAAGGGACTACAGAGAGTATAAATCTATTGGCATACTCCTTTGGCGAAACAGAAATATCGGCAGATGATGAGATTATTATTTCAGAAATGGAACATCATGCCAATATCATTCCTTGGCAATTGATGTGCAAGCGTAAAGGAGCAAAACTAAGAATTGCTCCGATAAATAACGAAGGCGAAATTGATATAACCAAATATGAAGCCTTGTTTTCACCAAAAACAAAGCTCGTCTCCATTGCTTATGTGTCCAACGTGCTAGGGACAATAAACCCCGTCAAAAAACTGATAGAAATAGCTCATCAGCAAGGAGTCCCCGTGATGATTGATGCCGCTCAGGCAGTAAAATGCATCCCTGTCAATGTCCAAGAACTAAATGCAGACTTTTTGGCTTTTTCAGGACATAAAATGTACGCACCCAATGGCATAGGTGTGCTATACGGTAAAAAAAGATGGCTCGAAAAACTAAAGCCATATCAAGGAGGAGGCGAGATGATTGAGACTGTAAGCTTTGAGAAGTCTACATTTATGCCAGCACCCTATAAATTTGAAGCAGGAACACCCAACATCTCAGGAGCTATCGGACTGGGAGCAGCAGCCGATTTTTTGAGTAGTCTCGGGATGCAAAATGTTTATCAAGAGGAATTGGACTTGAGTCGATATTTATTCGAATCGTTATCAGCACTAAACGCGGTTAATATATACGGAACTTCAAAGGACAGAATTGGAGCAGTCGCCTTCAAAATTGAAGGAGTACACGATGCAGACATTACAACACTAATAGACAACTTGGGTATTGCACTACGCACTGGCTCGCATTGTACAATGCCATTACACTCTCGTTTAGGGATTGACAGTACTATCAGAGCATCAGTAGGCATTTACAATACTAAAGAGGATGTTGATATTATGATAAAAGCCCTCAATAAGGTGATTGCTATGCTGATATGATAATCACTCTTGGTATTCAGATTTCTTATTCAAAAAAATTAAACATTAGGAAAAAATAAAAAATGCAGAACATACCAACATATATCAAAGGATTAATATTCGACCTTGACGGAACACTTGTAGACTCTATGCCTCTGCACTACATTTCGTGGCGAGATACAGGACAAGAGTACGGCATAGAGATTACTGTCGATATTTTAAAACAAATGGCAGGAAAGCCGATGAACCCCTCATTGGATTATCTTGACGAGCTGTTTAACACAAAGCTCCCTAGAGTAGAATTCAGCACCAAAAAAGAAAAAACCGTATGGGAGAATATAGACAAGATAGAGATAATTCCTGAAGTCTTTGAATATGTGAAACATTATGCAGGGAAACTGCCTATGGCTGTAGGAACAGGCAGTACAAAAGAGGTAGCACTTAAAATAATGACTAACACCGGGCTGGATAGGTATATTACACATGTTGTGGGTGGCGATGAAATCAAGAAACACAAGCCCGATCCCGAAACCTTCCTCAAATGTGCCGAGCTAATAAACATCGAGCCAGAGGCTTGTGCCGTATTCGAGGATGGGCAGCTGGGCATTGATGCTGCAAACTCTGTAGGAATGCTCCCCGTAGATGTTACTAAATTTATCACATTGAACTGGTATGACAGGAGATATTGATAGAAGATATGGTGATACTGTATACAAGTAATTTGGAATCTAAGTACATGACAGAATCTCAATACATTGTTATAAGTATTTCCTGAATAGCCTATTGTTTAAGACGTGAGCCATCTCAAGAAGCCCATACCTAAAGAGGCTATATGCTCCTCTTTCATGGGCTTAATGTTCCCATGTTTATCTATACTCGCAAGGTATACGGGCTTTATTCCAATTTGTTGCTTTCAAATAAATAATCTTCTATCTTTGCTCTCAACCTTGATGTTCATGTTTACTTTGAGAATCATAAAATTGTAGAATATCAAGTTTATTTGAAAATGCCAATTTCTGAACATTGATTGTTAATTATCTCTTATTATGGTACTAAGGTCTGGAATAATGAAATTTTACCTGGTAGTTATAGTGCTGTTAGCACTAGTTGCAATCTTATCATACGCTTGCCGAAACGACAAAGAACAGCATGCTAAGATGTTGATAGACAGGGCAGAGGAGTTTAAAAGGGAGAGGGGACGCCTGCCTGAAAATGCTGCCGAAATGGGAATTGAAGAGCTGATGGATAACCTCGCTTTTTATAAAAAAGAGAACGATCTGACATATATTGTTTGGTATGGACAAGACCTCGGCGAATCGAGAGTTTATCGGTCTAAAACAAAAAAAACAGAAAGAAGAAAAGAATATACTCATCTAAATACATTCGTTTTTGGTACAGGACTTTATCTTAATAAGTACTGTGTTTATAGTAGTGGCGCAGGAATGTTTTACACAGGTGAAGACTATGAGTGGATCTTAAATGATTCGGTCGGACATGAATTGTCGCTTGGTATTACATGTCGAGATAACCTGCTTGATGTAAGAATGATAAA
>JBKECW010000020.1:0-31788 GCA_047975005.1 Bacteroidales bacterium
ATATTCCGAGCCGATGGCAGTTCATCAATTGGGATGGGGCACTTTATCCGCACTTTGGCATTAGCCGAAATGCTGAAAGACGATTTTCACTGCATATATGCAACCCGGCAACCAACAGAATACCAGATAAGAGAAATTGAAAAAGTTTGTCACGAACGTATTGACTTACCCGGAGATGATTCTCATTTTGAATATTTCCTAACTTTATTGGGAGGAGATGAAATAGTAGTACTAGATAACTACTATTTTGATACTGACTACCAACGCTCAATCAAAAGTAAAGGATGTAAATTGGTATGTATTGATGATATGCACGACAAGCACTATGTAGCGGATGTGCTTATTAATCATGCTGAAGGAATTAAACCAACAGAGTTTTCTATTGAAATATCTACTCGTCTTCTGTTAGGATATAAATATGCATTGGTTAGAGAGGTGTTTTTAAAAGTAGACGTGTCAAAGAATAAGGATTATGCTTGTTTAGTAATGCTTGGAGGAGCAGACCCTTTGAATATAACTCCCAATGTTGTTTCTATATTATCAGAAATTAGTTTTGACAAACCTATTGCTGTCATAGCCGGAGCAGAAAATAAAGAGCATGATAAATTTCATTATTTTGCAAATATGTCAGCACCACAAGTAGCTGATATAATGCAACGCTCAGAGTTTGCTATACTGCCGGCAAGCACTGTCGCTATTGAGGCTTGTGCTGTGAGACTTCCATTCATTTGTGGGTATTTTGTAGATAATCAATTTGGTATATACAATGGTATTTGCAATGAAGATTTAGCGTTGGGAATAGGCGATTTATCACATTTAAAAGAAAATGAGCTTTTAAGTGCCGTGGAACATATAAAAAACAATAAGTATCAAAAGATTATTACAGAAAAGCAATCCAAATTATTGGATAAGCATATCAAAGAACGCTATATTGACATGTTTTGTAGCCTATGACAGAATTAACAAACAGAGTTGTTATTCTTGATGATGCAGAAATTCTATACGAATGGGCAAACGATTCTGTTACACGTTCAAACTCCTTTAATACTGGTTTTATTGAATGGGAAGAGCATTGTAAATGGTTCAAGAATAAACTAGCAGACAACAATTGCTTGATGTTGATGTTCTGTCTCGAAAACAAACCAATAGGTGTGGTTAATTTTCAGATACGAGATAAAAATGCAATAATAGGGATTACATTATCTCCAGGGCATAGGGGGAAAGGGCTTGGTGCCAAAATTATTTTAAGTGGATGTTCTCGATTTTGGGAGACACATTGCGAAAACATTATTGCCAAAATAAAAAAGACAAATATTGCTTCAATTAAATCTTTTAAGAAAGCAGGATTTTCTGTATATGAAGATAGTTTAGTACGAGAAAGTGAAGATTCATTAGTATTAAAAATTAGAAAAAATAATTTTTGACATGTCAGGAGAAAGTGTATTCGTTATTGCTGAACTATCTGCAAATCACGGACAAAATATTAATATTGCCATTGAAACCATTAAAGCTGCTAAAAGAGCAGGTGCGGATGCGATTAAAATGCAGACGTATACAGCTGATACCTTGACACTTGATTGCAATAATGAGTATTTTACCAATATCCTTAAAGGTTCATTATGGGAAGGCAGAACACTTTATAATCTATACCAAGAGGCATACACCCCATGGGAGTGGCATGAGGAACTTTTTCGTGTCGCTAAAGGTGAAGGACTAGTATGTTTTTCGTCACCTTTTGATAAGACCGCTGTTGATTTTTTAGAAAGCTTAAATAATCCAATATATAAGATTGCATCTTTTGAAATTCAGGATATACCCCTAATTGAGCATGTTGCGAAAAAAGGGCGACCAATTATAATGTCGACAGGAGTTGCCGAATTAGAAGATATCGAACTAGCTATAGATACATGCAGAAAAGTGGGCAATAATGATATAACAATACTAAAATGTACTTCCTCATACCCTGCCCCAATTAATGAAGCCAACTTGCTTACAATCCCTGATATGAAGCAGCGATTTGGGGTAGAAGTCGGATTGTCTGACCATACTATGGGTATTATAGCCCCGGTTGTTGCTGTGTCGTTAGGAGCAAAGGTGATAGAAAAACACTTTATTCTGGATAAATCTATTGGTGGTCCGGATGCATCTTTCTCTCTTGATGAGCAAGAATTTACAGAAATGGTAAAGGCTGTACGACAAGCTGAAAAAGCTTTAGGTCAGGTTTCTTACGACCTGACTGAAAAATCTAAAACTAACCGCAAGTTTGCACGTTCTCTTTTTGTAGTGAAGGACATTAAAGCCGGAGAAATATTTACTGAGGATAATGTAAGGTCAATACGTCCGGGATATGGTCTGCACCCTAAATATTTAAAAGATGTAATTGGGAAAGTGGCAGAACGAGATTTTGAGAAGGGTGAACCTTTGACCTCAGAGATACTATGATTAAAGATTATGCTTCTTTAAAGAAGAATCTAAAGAAAGATTTTTCCAGATTACAGCAACTAAAAGTTGCAGTGTTGGGAGATACTGCGACACAATTTCTAGTACAATCAATACGAGGACATGGTTATGACTATGGATACAACCTAAATATCTGGGAGGCAGAGTTTAATCAAATAGACCTACAAATCTTTGACTCTAACTCTGAGTTATATGAGTTTGATCCTGAAATCATAATTATTTTCCAATCTACTCAGAAACTGCTAAAGAGATACAATAAACTGCCACCTGAGGGATTGGAGTCCTTTGCAGATAAGGAGATAGAACATATATCTCAGATTTATCAAATAATTACAGAGAAGACTAATTCTAAGATTATTTACTACAATCATGCAGAAGTAAATGATTCAGTATTTGGAAATTACGCCAACAAAACAGAGCAATCTTTTCTATTCCAACTGCGTAAACTCAATTTTCAGTTGATGAATTATGCTACAGAAGCTACTAATTTATTTATTTGCGATATCTCGGCTATTCAGAACCAAATAGGAAAAAACTCTTTTTTTCAGAGCTCCATTTTTGTAAATTCTGATATGACCATAAGCATTGATGCCCTACCTTATGTATCTAAATATACGGTCGATATTATTTCAGCTCTTTATGGAAAGTTCAAAAAATGCTTGATTTTAGATCTGGACAACACACTTTGGGGAGGAGTAATTGGCGATGATGGAATAGAGAATATAGAAATAGGAAACTTGGGTATAGGCAAAGCATTCTCTGAGTTCCAGTTCTGGATAAAAAAACTCAAAAAAAGGGGTATTATATTAGCCGTATGTAGCAAAAATACAGAAACTGTTGCCAAAGAACCTTTTGAAAAGCATCCTGACATGATACTCGGTTTGGATGATTTTGCAATATTTATGGCAAATTGGAACAATAAAGCTGATAATATACGACAAATACAAAATATTTTAAATATTGGTTTTGATTCGATGGTATTTTTGGATGATAATCCTGCTGAACGTAGCATTGTTCGGGAAAATATACCAGCAGTCTGTGTGCCAGAACTCCCTGAAGATCCTGCCGAATACCTAGAATATCTGTATGCTCTAAATCTTTTCGAAACTGTTTCATTATCACAAGAAGATAACAATAGGACGAAACAATATCAAAATGAAGCAAAACGAGTACAAACAAAACAAAACTTTACCAATGAAGGTGATTTTTTAAAAAGTTTGGAAATGACTTCCTTAGTAGAACCTTTTAACGCTTTCAATATACCTCGTGTAGCACAACTAACTCAACGTTCTAATCAGTTTAATCTGAGAACAGTTAGATATACTGAAAGTGATATAATAACCCTAATTGACAGTGATAATTACTTTACATTTACATTTTCCCTAACTGACAAATTTGGAGATAATGGACTAATAGCCGTTATTGTATTAAAAAGTGAAGACAAGGAAATCCTATTTATCGAAAACTGGCTGATGAGTTGTCGTGTACTCAAGCGGCAAATGGAGCATTTTTGCCTTAACATCTTAGTTTCTTTTGCTATAAATAACGGCTTTAAGCAACTAAAGGGAGAATACATACCAACTGCAAAAAATGAAATAGTACAAAAACATTATGCAAAGTTAGGTTTTATACAAAAAGATGAATACTGGATTCTACCTACTGAAAACTTCACAGACAGAGAAAATTATATAAAAACAAAATGATATGCAGAATAGTGATATTTTAAAACAAGTAAATAATATCATCATTGAGGTCTTAGACAATGATAATATTGTACTATCTGAAAAAACTACGGCAGATGATGTTGAGGAATGGGACTCCCTAACGAATATTCATATAATTTTTGCCATTGAAAAGCACTTTTCAATAAAATTCACCTCAAAAGAAATGCAAGATATTAAAAACGTGGGAGAACTGATTGATCATATATCAAAAAAATACAGAAGTAAATGATAAATGATTTAGAATTTCATCATATCGGCCTAATTGTACGAGATATTAATGATGCGATTGAGCATTACTGCAAACTATTCGGCAAAGAGAATGTGTCCGAGGTATATAGTTTAGAGTCTCAAAAAATTAAAGAATGTTTTATTCGTAATGGAGAAAATAGCTACATCGGGTTGGTATCTCCTGTAGACAAAGATTCAATAATTTATGCGTTGATGAAAAAGGGAATAACCTACTATCATATAGCTTATAAAGTTTTGAGCCTAAAAATGACTATCCTAAAAATGGAAGAACTTAATTATAAACTTATAAGTGTTTTTTCATCAGAAGCTTTTAAAAATAAAGAATGTGCTTTTCTATATACCCCAGAGGGAGCTATTGTAGAGCTAATTGAAAAATAAAAATGGATACATACAGAAAAGAGCATATAATCAAGACCCTTCGAAAAGTAGGAATTAAAAAAGGAGATAATATCTTTATACATAGTGATATCGGTTTATTTGGGCTTTTAGAAGATGCGAAAAAAAGAACTGATTATTATACTATTTTTAAAAGTGCCTTTTTTGATATTATTGGAAATGACGGCACTATGATAAATCCAACTTTCTCGTACAGCTTTTGTAAGAAAAATGATTTTGATATCTACAATACTAAAAGTACAGTTGGATTATTCTCAGAGTTCGCACAACAGGATGAAGATGCTATTCGCTCTGAAGACGCAAACTTCTCAATTGTTGCCATAGGGAAAAATGCAAAATATTTCACAGAAGGAACGCCAGATTATTCTTTTGGAGAAAATTCTTTTTGGCAGAAATTTCTATCGAAAAATGGAAAATTTGTTTTCTTGAATCTGTCTCTCAAAGTCTTTACATTTATTCATTATGCAGAAAAACAGCTACATGTCCCTTATCGATATGATAAAACATTTAAAGGAGAAATCATCACTAAGGGTGGAGATAGAATAAAAAGAAATTTTTATCATTATGTTTTTGATCACAACAAACCTCTAAACGGTTTATGTACCAACAAATTGCAGAAACTTGCCATGCAACAAGAGTTATTGAGACATGCAAAACTTGGACGTGGCGAAATAAGTATGATAACTGCAGAAGATAGTTTTGCACTGATAAAAGAGGAAATAGAGAAAGACCCTGCATTTTTGATAAAAGGTGACAATGTACAATACGAAATGAAAAATGATTTAAATGAATACTTTGACAGGCTGTTTCCTATATGTCGCAGCCTCACAGGTAATGGAAACAGAAAAACTCTAGAGATACTATCAGAAATTGTTGATTTAAAAATAACAGAGATTCCATCAGGTACAGAATGTTTCGACTGGACTATCCCCCCGGAATGGAATATAAAAGAGGCATGGGTAAAGGATAGTAAAGGAAACAAAATCGTAGACTTTGCTAGCAATAACCTTCATATACTTGGATACTCTGAACCATTTCATAACAAGCTTAGTTTCGACGAATTAAAACCTCATCTATACTCCTTACCCGAGCAGCCTGAACTAATTCCATATCTAACTTCATACTACAAACAGAGATGGGGATTTTGCTTATCCCATAATCAACTTTTAAGCCTTGACGAAAATGAGACCTATGAAGTTTATATTGATTCAAGTTTGGACCATAGTGGCTCTATGACCATAGGTGAAGCAATAATAAAAGGAGAATCTGATGAAGAAGTCCTATTTTCTACATACATATGCCACCCATCTTTAGCAAATAACGAGTTATCTGGACCTTTGGTTTCAGCTTTTATTTACAAAGAGCTAAAAAAACGGAAAAATTTAAAATATACCTACAGATTTTTATTCATTCCTGAAACGATTGGAAGCATATACAGTCTTTCTGTAAAAGGAGAATATTGGAAAAAGAAATTAAAAGCAGGGTATGTACTTACATGTATTGGAGATAATGGTAATTTTACGTATAAAAGAAGCCGTTTAGGAGATACATTAGCAGATAGAGCTGCTGAGATTATACTAGAACAGTCTGAAGACGATTATAACTTAATTGATTTTTTTCCCAGTGGAAGTGATGAGAGACAATACTGTTCACCAGGATTTAACTTGCCGGTAGGTTCCTTAATGCGGACAATGTACAGCAAATACCCTGAATATCACACTTCTGGCGATAATAAAGAGTTTATATCATTTGAAGCTATGGAGCATTCTGTGAATAAATACATTGACATTATAGAAGCTATTGAAAAAAATCATGTGTATATCAATAAATTTCCTAACTGCGAGCCTCAGCTAGGAAAGCGAGGTCTATACCCGACACTAGGCTCACAGAAAGACACAGAAGACTTTGTAAATGCAATGATGTGGATTCTCAATCTAGCTGATGGAAATAATGATTTAATTTCAATATCCAAGAGAAGTAAAATCCCTTTGAAAAAGCTTTATCCCATTATCGATAAACTTATTGAAAAAGGAATATTGACTAAGGAAAAAGAAGGTTATATGTACTAATTTTAGAAACAATATCAAAAATAAATTAACGAAGATATGAGCAAATTTAAAAAACAAGACGAACTTTACTTAAATAGAAGGAAGAAATTTTCACAAGAACTTGGTAAGCAGGAAATATTTGAAATTGCAGACCACTTTGGGTTATATTCTGGCATGCAAACTATTGGTAGATTCCTATTTACTTATGAGATTCTAAAAAAAACTATTGAAATACCGGGAGACATTGTGGAATTTGGATGTTGGAAAGGAAGTAATTTATTATTCATGGCTAAAGTATTGTCTCTTCTACAACCAAATTCCCTTAAACAAATATACGCATTTGACAGCTTTGAAGGTTTACAAACTTTTTCTGAGCAAGATGGGAGAGATGTAAAAGAAAAGTTTAAAAGTACATACATAGGCAATGAAGAAGTTATCCGTAAATGTTTGCAAGTGTACGATATGGAAAGTTGGGTTACTCTGGTAGTAGGTAATGCCCTAAAGACTATTGAAAAGTTTGAAAATGAAAACAAACATGTTATGTTCAGCCTAGCATATATTGACTTCGATTTATACACACCATGTATGAAAGCTTTGGAGTTTAGCCATCGAAACCTTAGCATTGGAGGCTATATAGTGTTAGATGAGGCACTAACAAATGAATGGAAAGGTGAAGGGCAAGCATTAAAAGAATTTTTAGAGCAAAACAAAGGGTGCTATGAAATGATCTCAAATCATATTTCAAGACAACCAACAGTAGTCCTAAAGAGAATTATGTAGAATTACATAGCCAATAAATAGTGTTAAAGAGAAGTATTTGTTCACTTAATTATATAAACAAACATGAGTAAATATAATTACAATATATGTTTCATTGCGAACTTTAATAAAACATTCTTTTTTGACTCTATTGCTGTTTGTCTTAGAAATCATGGAATTAATATCTTTTGGATTACAACCCATAGGAATCAATATAAATTTTTAGTAGAAAAGTACTCTGAAGATTGTGTATTACTAATAAACAGAAAACAAATAAAGAAAGAGAATGCTCCGGTAGGTGATTTTAAATTGAATGAATTATTATTTGGAGACAGAGCTCTTAAGTATGACTTAAAAGATGGTTATAAATTCCTGACTAATATACAAAAGCCTATATATGATTTTATCAAAAAATCACGTATTCATACCATTTTTGGAGAAGTTACTTGGGCGCATGAATTATTAATTCATCGTATGGTCTCTCAACAATTAGACTTGAAGTGTCGATACTTATCAATGCACCCCATAAGAATTCCTAACGGACGCTTTGCTTTTTTCGAAGATGAAAAACTAACAATACCATTAAAGATAAGAAATATCTCTTCTGATACAGAAATTGGAGAAAGACCGGAAAAACCAGACTATTTAAAGATGAATGATATTCTGTTAAAAAAACGAATGTCCTTCGAAAACCGATTTAATCGGCTTATTAGATTTGTCACAGGGAAAAGTAAACGAGAAGGAAAATATAATCCGGACTTCATAGTAAAAGATATACACAGGTGGAAGCAAGGAATACAAGCTGAACTAAATGGAATATTGTATAAGTGGTGCATAAAAAGGTATGACTCAAATAAAATAAAAGGGTTCTCATACATCTATTTTGGCCTCCACAAACAACCAGAAGCTTCTATAGATGTATGTGGTCGATATTTTGAAAATCAGTTAGAGAATGTTATAAACCTATGGAGGCAGCTCCCACCAAAATGGTATCTTGTTGTAAAAGAGCATACTAATGCCATTGGTGACAGATCCTGCAACTTCTATATGTCCTTGAGGAAATATCCTGGTATTATCTTAATCAATGAAAAAACAGACTCCCACCAACTAATTGAAAATAGTAAGTTAGTAGTAAGTAATACAGGAACAATGGCATTAGAAGCAGCACTACTTGGTATTCCATCTATAACTCTATCTCCTGTGTTTTTTAACATTCATAACTACTGTAATCACTATAACTGGACGGACATTGAAAAACATTTAAGTATTGTCGAAATAATTGAAAAAATAAATACGCGAGAAGTAAATAATAAAGAGTATAAGGAATTTATATCCTACCACTCCTACAAAGGGTTTATTGGAGATCCTATAACTAATCCATCTATCTTGGAAAGTGAAAATACAATAAATATAACATCTGCAATTCTTGATATTATAGAAAAGTGACAAAGCTAAAATAAACATTTTAATAAAAAAGCGATAGACACGATATGAGAAATATAAATTTAAAAAAGTTCCTTCCATATATAGTAGTAATATTTTCTTTCGGAATACTATCTTCCATATTTTTCAGTCCTGCCTTAGAAGGATACGTCGTACAAAGCCATGATATGGACAGCCATGCAGGTATGGCTAAAGAAGTGAAAGACTATAGGCTAATATACCAAGAAGAACCCTTTTGGAGCAGTACAATGTTCAGTGGTATGCCTTCTTATTTATTTGCTTCATCAAATGGACAATATATTGCAGAATGGATAAAAAAAATCATGACTCTTGGTCTGCCATATCCAATAAGTTTATTATTGTTGTATTTTTTAGGGTTCTTTATCTTAATGAAGTGTCTCAAAATTAATACATGGCTGTCTTTAATTGGTTCCATCGCTTTTGGTCTGTCTACATATTCGATAATAATAATACCGGCAGGACATGTAATCAAAGGATTTGCCATTGCATTTATGCCTATGGTTGTAGGGACATTTATGAATGTTTTTAGGTCTAAACACCTTTTCATCTCAATACCTCTGTTTGCTCTTGCTCTTGCGCTACAAATAAGCTGTTCGCACCACCAGATAACATACTACACCGCATTTATCGTAATTGCGCTAGGGATAGGAGAATTAGTATATTCCATAAAAAATAAAAGGATAAGCGGATTCTTAGGGAAATCAGGATTACTCATTGTTGCTACAATAGTGGCGGTACTTGCGAATTTCTCAAACTTATACACAACCTACGAATATAGCCATCATACCATAAGAGGAGAAAAACTCCTGTCGAAAGAGAATCTGTTCTTAAACACTCCCGAGCATAATTCAAACAACGAAAAAGAGAGTATAAATGCCAGCAAAGGGCTTGATAGAGACTATATTGTGGGATGGTCGATGGGAAAAGAAGAACTCTCTGTTATGATGCTGGCAGATGCAAAAGGAGGAGTAAGTGGTGCAATCGGAGCTATCCCTCACATGGATAAGAAATTAAAATCAGAAACATCCGGACAGATGTATCAATCGCTAAGGCAGAGCTTTAGCTCTTACTGGGGAAATCAGCCCGGAGTATCTGGACCTGTTTATCTCGGGTGTATAATCGTTTTTCTTGCTTTGCTAGGGATATATTTTATCAGAAGTCATATAAAATGGGCATTAGTGGGTGTTTCAACCTTAGCAATACTACTTAGCCTTGGAGATAACTTGGGAGGCTCTATCGAAAATATGTGGCTGACAAATTTCTTTATTGACTACATACCAATGTATGCTAAATTTAGAGTTGTTGCAATGACATTGGTCATTGTACAGCTGACAGCACCTCTGCTTGCATTAATGTTTATAAATGACCTAGTTACAAACAAGGAGAAGTACTTAGAAAGAAAGAAAGAGTTACTAATTGTAGCTGGGAGTATCGCAGCTATTATCTTAATATTCTTTGTTATGCTGCCTTCTGCATGGTACAGCTTTCTGTCCAACAATGAAATGGCCTCATATAAACCGGAATATGCCAATATATTTAATGGTATAGAAAGCTTTAGAAAGAGCGTATTGTCGGCGGAGGCACTCAGAGCAATACTATTTATCGCTCTGACATTTGGAGCAATACTCTTATTCTTAAACAACAAAAAGTCCAGCCCAAACAAGCTAATTCCAATTTTAGGAATTTCTATTGCTGTTTTAGTACTAATTGATATGTGGAATGTGGACAGAAGATATGTCAGCATCAATAAGAATATAGGAGGAGGCAAAACAAATAAATACAAAGGATGGGTAGCAAAACACAACTATACTCAACCTGTATCGCCATCGCAGGCCGACAACTTCATTTTGAATAATGAGATAAAAAACAACCCTTATTACGCAGAAAAACACGCTTCTTTTGTGGATAAGTACAACAAGAAAAATAAGGATACTCCACAATATGCAAAAAAGATAGCTATCGAGAACTTAAAGTATTCTGCTCTTAATTTTACTTCAAACTATAGGGTATTGACAATGAATAATCCCTTCAATAACTCTATGGTATCATATCTTCATAAAACCATAGGTGGTTATCACGCCGCAAAACTAAGGAGATATCAGGATGTTATAACCAACTACCTAGGTTCTGAAATTCAAGAGTTCAATACTCCAAACGGATTGGCAAAAGCAAAATTCCTTAATATGCTCAATATGAAGTATATTATGACTCAGCCTAATGCAGCTCCAATAATTAATCCTTACAGAATGGGGAATGCTTGGTTTGTGAATAATATAAAATTTGTGGACTCCAACGATGATGAAATAGTAGGTGTGAGCAAAATTGACGTGAAGACTACAGCTGTAGTACATAATGAGTTCAAGGACGTATTTAAAAACAACTCATACACCATAGACTCATCTGCCACCATAAAATTAGACTTAGAGAGCTATAAATCGACACACCTGACATATAAAACGAAATCTAACAACGATATGCCTGCAGTGTTCAGCGAGATTTATTACGAAGATGGATGGAATGCCTATATTGACGGTGAAAAAGTGGACTATGCACGATGCAATTATGTACTAAGAATGCTACCAATACCGGCAGGAGAACATACTGTAGAATTTAAGTTCGAACCTATGGGAGTGAAGATATATAATACGATAACGGTAATAGCAACCTTATTGATATTACTATGCCTGGGGTTTGGGGCTTTCCTGAAATTCAAGAAAAATGGCTTCAAATAATACTAAAGAAAAAGACTTGGGAATAGAGAAGATGGAAAAATCTACTGTTGTTATATGCTCTATTGTAAGAGATTGTGCAAAACCATTGAAGAAAAATATTCCAATAGTAGAAAGGCTGAGAGGAATGTTTCAAGACTCAACTGTTGTCATTGTTGAAAATGATAGTATTGATGGAACTAAAAAAGTATTGTCCCAATGGAAAGCTAAATCTTCAAACATCCATATAATCGGAAGTGATACCAATCAAATAACAATACCCAAAGAGTCGACCATTAAGGTGAATCCGTTTTATTCACTGCATAGAATTGAAAAAATGTCCAAATTTAGAAATGAATACATTGAATATGTAGAGAAGATGGATACAAATTTTGATTATATGATTGTGATTGACCTAGATATTAATTATTTTGATATAAATGGCATAATCAACTCATTTGGTCAGACTTCGCCTTGGGACACAATAACTTCAAATGGCACAAAATTCTTATATAAAAAACTTAAACGAATCTTTCACGATACATATGCATTGAGAGAAATTGAAGAAGGAGATAGACCACAAACCGAAGAAATTATTGAAGCTAATAGAGTTAAATGGAATAAGCTGAAAAAAGGAACTCCTATGATACCTGTTATATCAGGTTTTAATGGTCTTGCTATATACAGATACAGCTCTATAAAAGGATGTAGATATAAAGCGACTCCCAACAACGATGCCAGAGTCCAAGTTCTTTGCGAACATGTTAGTTTTCACATGCAAATGATAGAAAATGGGAATGGAAACATATTCGTTAATCCTTCTCAAATAACCAAATACAAAACAAATATTTTAAAAGAATTAGGATATATGCTACGACACATGTGGATAATAATTTAACTACTTTCGACACATATGAGTCTCATCAAATAAGGGTATCTCCTAAATACATTTCATTATTTTCTTAACCTGCTCTTCTATATCTCCCTTAGTTTCATCAATAAGGTATCCCCTATCCTTTACCATCTGCCAATTATCACTTTCTGGGTTACCGCAAAACATAATCTTGCACTTCAAAGAATAAGCAGTAACAGCTTTCGATGGGACGGCAATGTGTGTCCAAGAACTTAGCAAAGTTACTAAGTGTATGTCGATATACATCATTTCTCCATGGGAAATATAGTCGCTTATAACTTTCACTCCTTCTTTATTCCCTGCATACTCAACTATTTCTTGCGAATGCTTACCATAAACCTTAAGTATAAGCTGCTGCCTTGAATTGTCTATATTATCTATCACCGCTTTTATAAAGTCCGGATTGTGAGCATCTCCAACATTCCCAAGATATCCTAAAGTAACTTTACTCTCATCTTTCCAATTGGGCACTTTATCGGGTTTCAAACAGTCCTCTATAATTCCTGCGGGTTTTATGTAAGTCCTTATATCGGCATCATTATATTTTTCTTTTATGAATCTTGCTTGATTAGCCCCTAGAGCGATCAAAAAATCTGGAGACTTACTATATGTTTTTCTTAAAATATACCTGTATATAAAATTCTTTTCAGAAACCTGCTTTGAAGCAGCAAATCCCTCAGGAAATAAATCGAAAGCCCATAACCCCCACTTTATCTTCCTTTTTAGCAAAATGGCAGCCCAAAATGGCAATAAAGGGGGACTCGTTGTGCATATAAGTGTATGTGTTGGATATTTATTAGCTTGTTTTACTAAACTATATCCGTCATATAACATATTGATGAATCGAGCTAGAGCCCCACGACTTTTCAATAAAGGTCTAAGGCTTATAACTTCTCCTACAGGTTCTACTTCTGAATTATTCCCTTCTGCTAAAGTCTTCATACAAATAACTTTGCATTCAGCTCCCTCTTTCTCAAGTTCTTTTACAAACTCAGATACCAATATCCCATTTATATTTTTGTTGGGCGGATAATGCCTTGTCAAAAATAAATATTTATCTCCTTCGTAGAATTCCATATTTCTCTAATAAACTATCAATCAAACTATTAATATCTTCTGAAATTTTCCATTTATAAGTGATAAATATAAATGGAATAGCAATAATAGCCGTTTTTATAATCATAAATAAAATGTTCATGATGAGGCTGTCACCATTATTGAACAGAGGGATGAAACTAATTCCCATGAAAAGAATAAATATCACTGCTAATTTGAGTGTATTAACATCGAAAGGGCTTATGCCAAAAAATCGGTGAATTAATATGAACCTTGCAGTATTATAAATTATCATAGCACAAAGTGTTGCAATCGCAGCCCCATTTAGTTCATAAATGGGAATGAGAACCATATTGAAAGTAACTGATATAAAAATAAGAAAAATAGTAAAAATCATATCATATCTATATTTTGGAGATGCTATGAGAATCTGACTATTTATTCCGGTTATCATATCAATCCATTTGGATAAACCCACAATTAAAACAACATATTTACCTTGCAGGTACACTTCATTATTGGGAATTATTGCAAATAAATTATCAATACTAAACCACACTATAATCAACAATATAGATGCTATAAAGCCTTGCACTATCGATGATTTCTTATATATATTCTTAATCTCTTCATAATCACCTTCTTGAAACAGCCTTGTAATAATAGGGAAAGATATTGAAGTCAATGCTCTCCTAGGAAGCTCTATGGATGAGCCAATTATGAAGGCTACAGAATAAATACCGGCATATTGCAGTCCTTTCAAAGAGCCCAACATTATGACATCAACGTACATATACATTGGGGCAATTAGAGCCAGTAGTAAGGTGAAAAAACTATAGTTCAATATCTCCTTGTAATCACCTCTTAATGTGCTAGTTCTAAAACTAACCCGTAATTTTAACTTCCCTATCGTGTACACAAGCAAAGCAAAACATGCTATTGCATACATAAACACGTATAGATACATGTATCCACTAAAATCAATAATATTCAAAATTATCAGTGATAAGGATACCGCAGTAAAGACCTTTACCCAGAGTTCGTTGATTATATTTGGAATGACAATTTTTTTATTTGCTGTAGAATAAGATACAAAATAAGATCTAAAAATTAGGAGCCCTACTAGTATGGGCAAAGCCCAGTAGTATTGGTTAAAAAAATCTTGGTCTTTGGGATAAATCTGGAGAATTAAGCTCTTGTTACAAACGAGTATAAGCATGAATATCAGAGAACTGACAAGCAATATCAATAGCAATAAACCCATCAGTGTGTTCTGCTTTTGCTTACTGTCAAGTCTTGGCAAAAACCTTGTAGCGCTACCCGTCATGCCAAACATAGCTATAGAAGATATCATAACAGAAAGCCCCAGAACATTATCAACAAAGCCTATTTGTTCAGGAGTTAAAGCCCTTGGCAACAAGAATATTCTTGATATTATCCCCACAAATGCTCCTGCGTAGAGCACTATGGAGGTCTTCATCCCTTGGTCTTTTATTACTCCCATATAAATAATTTATTTGCCACTATTGCTGCTAATAGACACACAGTATCAATCATCATAGTCACCATTGCCGAAAAGAAAAGCCTTAGCTTTCCAATATGAGGTTTACCAGGTTCTTCCAACTGCATTTTTTCTTTTCTTCTTTTATGTAATCTGCAAAAGTAGCTATTTCGTCTTCAGTATAAAATTTTTGTATCGCTTTTACCACTTCTTCAGAATTGGGTTCAACTACATAACCAACTTTCACGTTCGGACGCATCTCCAACATTTGTTACAATCATCGGGTTCTCAAAATGCTCACAAAGTGGACAAGGAGACATAACAGCCTCAATATCAACACGCTGATTTCTTATTTCTTTTTCTACTGCTGATGATAATGCAACAAGCAGTGTATTAGGCTTCAAAAAATATCGTTACATTATGCCTCTGCTTTATTAACTCTCGCGCTAACCTCTCGTTAAAAGCTGCTATTCCTCCTCTCAAGGGATATGCCGGACCTATACACACTATTCTCATAGTACCTACTTTTTATTTCACTACAAACCTTGGGTTCAACAACTTTTCCTTATTGTATTCCAACTCTTTGCCTGTATCAGCATCTACAAAATGCTTGCCTGCGTATTTGGCAATTGCATGCCCGGCAGCCGTGTCCCACTCCATTGTGGGGGCAAAACGAGGATAAACATCGGCATCGCCACTCGCTATCATACATATTTTTACAGACGATCCTCTAGATTTTATCTGCAAGTCACGATGCTTATCTCTTAGCTTGTCAATAAAATCTGATGTTTCAGTGTTGTTGTGTGATAAGGAAGCTACTACCGTAAAAGGTCGGGGACCTTTCGTTTTTGGGAGTTTCTCCGATTTTGCAGATATTTCCTCGAATGGTGTGTCGTAGTCCTTTATTTCGACCGAAAAACTGCCGAAATCACGCATCCCATAGTACAGTTCTCCACTCACCGGCACATAAACCACTCCGAGAATAGGCACTCCACGCTCAACAAGAGCTATATTAACAGTGAAATCCCCATTCCTTTTAATAAATTCCTTCGTTCCGTCGAGTGGATCGACTATCCAAAGGGAGTCCCAATTTTTTCGTATAGAATAAGGCTGCTTTTTTACTTCCTCACTTAAAATTGGAATTTCACAGCCTCCCAACGCCCTCATAATTACATCATTGGATTTCTTATCGGCAAAAGTCAAGGGCGAGTTATCGCTCTTGTATTCTATACCAAAGTCCACCGAGTGATAGACAGCCAGTATTTCCTGTCCTGCCCTAATACTCGCAGTTATCGCTCTTTTCAATAAAACTTTTAGCTCCATTTCTTTTGTATTCTATAAGCAGCCATTAGCTGCCGACTTCTACTTGATGATATTTTTAACAAAACAAGACAATACGCAACACTACACATCCAAGACACTCAATCTTGCACAACACGCAGACCTTACTGATTATCATTCTTTTTCAAAGGTAATAGTAATTTCTATTGCAAGCAAAGACAAGCACATGACACGAACATTAAATAATAACACGCCGGACAAGGAGATAAACCAACAACAACAAATTGACTACAACACTGCTTTTTGGACAATAAACAGGGAGCCATCAAAAAAGATCTATCCTAAGGCGGAAATCTATGAAGTTAAGAATTATATAAACACAATAACCTCATCGAACGAATTAGCTAACATAGAGTTTGATAAAAATAATACTTTGGGGATTCTTCATGCGAAGGTTAGGCAACAATTTCTAACGCTCTTGGAACGTAAAGATTAATTAGGGTAAGGTCGACTCGTTATTACAGAAACTAGAGCGGACAACAGAAACACTAAAAGCCAAATTAGACAAAGCAAATTGCATTGACGTTACACGCGGAGAACCGTGCAACATTAGTTTTCAAAGAAGCGGAATGGGTATGTATTCTCTCAATTTATTTGACAAACCAATTCCTGATAGCTTAAAGAACCATTACAATGACAGTTGCACTCACTTTATGGAAAATGACAAACTCGTACTAGAATATGGAGGAGGAGCAATAGGTCCTCAATAGTTTTTTTATAGATTAAAGGAATCTGACATCGGAATTTACTATTCCCGCTCACCAACCTTTAGTCGGCACTCTTATCGCCACCTTCTGCCCACGTTGCAAATCGCTGAAAGTCAGAATCATGATCTTCCAGCCACTCTAGTATTTCGTCGCCTTTAGATATGGATATATAGTAGCTGAAAACCTCTATTAACTCTTCGTCTACCAGCTCTGAAAAGAACGACACATAAAAGTCCTGCCAAAATCCAGTTTTATCCTGTCTAAGCTCTTTCATTGTGCCAAAAAGAGCTTTGTTGCTTAGGTAAAACTGCTCCATGTCTGTTTTGTCTTTATTTTCCTCTGTCAAATTCGCTACTCTCGAGATACTAAGCGTAAATTCTAAAGGTCCAAAATCAGAGTCATCGCTTGACGGTACTGTTACATCTATATTGCTACCCTCCTTCTCTGAAATTCCATAGGCACTAAAATTTCTTAATTTCTGATATGCTGATGCAGAGCGCGAGGAATTTGGCTCTAGATATAAAAAATAATAGAGCGGAAGCATAGTCTTTATTCTTGAGCCTTTTCTTCCCATAATCTCACTCAAAATCATATGACTGCTAGCATGAGACGGATTATTATCAATGGCTTTTATTGCCGACTCATACGCCTTGTCTGTAAGTCCTAGGTTAAAGCATGTTAGAGCATGATTGTAATACAAAAGAGAATTCTCGTATTTGGCAATACCTTTTTCAAAGACTTTCATGGCTTTTTTTGATTCTCCTTGTATGTCCAGAGAGCTGCCATAGACGATATATGCCTGCATCGAGTATTTGCTGTCAGCCTTTATCAATGCCTTGCTATACTTTATTGCCTCGGGATAGTTTCTGTCTGACATATAAGATAGAGCCATTTCATATTTTATAACTTCGGCATCGGGGTCAATCTCCATCGCCATTTTATACAGCTCTATTGCTTTTTTGAAATCTCCCTTGTCATGAAATGCAATCCCCTCACTTACTAATGCATCTACCTCTTTCTCTTGTCCCAAAGCAGGAGACAAGCCTATAAGCATTAGCAGGAAAATCAATATTTTATTATATTTATTCATAGCATTCTAGCTATTATTTGTCTACAAAGAACCTAAAATCTATTGTCACAAGACACTCTTATATAGCTCTTTTCTTTGTCGACAAACCGAATCTCGCCACAGCCTGACGACAAAAATTCAAATCCAAATATAACCGGAGCTTTGCCCTCAAACAACTCTCCTGTCCATTGATATACATCCTCCGGGAAATCTTCGTCCTTGTAATTAAGAGGAGTCAGCCCTGTTTCTGAATCTTGATAAAATACGACATTATAAACAACATTGTCAAGCTCCTTGTTTACAACAAGCAGTTTGCCGCTCACCGGAGTATAAAAGAATAAGTTGCTACCTACCTCCGACTTATAAACAGTGCTATCCGAACCGACAAAGCTCTCGCCGACAATTTTGGGTAGCTTGTCAACAACTGTCCAAACAAAAGGCTGTAGTTTTCCTGTTATAAAAGGATTATCCTTGCCTATATATACGAAATTCTCGATGGCAGCATCTATATCTATTGACGGGTACTTGCCCGACAAGTCAAAGCCCACCAAATAATCATATTGGGTGATGGCTTGATTGTTATTGTTAGTTCGTGCTATCAGCGCAAGGTCGTTTACAGGGTAACAAAACAGCGAGTCTATTTTGTAATTGTAAACAAAGACGGTGTCATCCTCTGATACACCTAGTTGCTTAAGAAATCTTTTGCGATATTCGGATTTGAGATAATGCGAGCTGGCAACAGCACCGGAGCCTAGGTATTTCTTATCTATTATTGCAGAGCCGGAATCGTCGGAAAATGAAAAGCCATCCGTCAAGGATATAAATGGCAGATACACTTCGTCGACCTCTTCCTTTTGATAGAGCTCTAACTCGTAAATTCTAATGTCGATTTCGTTTCTCTTCTCTTCGTTGGATGCCAAGAAGTCACTGTCGACAATTGACGGATTTTTATTTCCAGATTGGCTGGCATCTCTTTCTCCTCCGGAAACTCCGGGTTTATTCCCACTGCAGGAAACAAGTAGACACACGCATAAAACACTCATAATGATTCTCATAATTGTTGCATTTTAAATAAACCTTTGCAAATATAACTAAATAATGTTATCGGCATTTCTGTTGCTAACTACTTCTCAATACTTCGCTAACTTCCTCTGCACTACCCTCATTGTCTAGCAGAACCACCAGTATATCTCCAACCTCAATAATTGTAGATCCATCTGCCCTTACGTACTTGTCGTCTCGTTTAATCATCACAATAAAAGCCAACTTGGGAAAGCCTAAATCAACAATTCTTTTCTCAACGGCAAAACTGTCGGGAGCAATTATATACTCTTTCATCATGGATTTCGGCAGATTAAGGATGTACTGCTCGTCTGAGGTGATAATCTTCTTTCTCTCAGACACCGCAACTTTTAGCCATTTCGCAACTACTGATAGTGTTGTTCCTTGTATTACAACCGAGGTTACAGAAATAAAGAACACGATATTGAAAATTGTATTTGCTTTGTCAATGCCTGCCAACAGCGGATAAGTGGCAAAAACTATGGGCACAGCTCCACGCAAACCTACCCATGATATATACAACCGTCTTCGCAACTTCATCTTAAAAGGTATCAGACTGACAAACACCCCAATAGGACGCGCCAAAACAATCAAGGTTATAGAAATTAACAGTCCAACACCTGCAATTTCAACAATCTGACTCGGAAACACAAGCAAGCCAAGAGTAAGGAACAGTACAATTTGCATTAACCATGCCATGCCGTCGAACATCTTTAGAATGGTTGATTTATGTATCAAATCCTGATTGCCCAAATAAACCGCACATATATAAATAGCAAGAAAACCGTTGCCTCCAACAAAATCAGTAGCCGAAAAAGTGGCAAACATCAATCCGATAACCAATATCGGATACAAACCCTCAAAGTCAAGATTTACATTGTTAATCAGATATTTGCTTATACGCCCAAATAAAAAACCAGCTATCCCTCCAATAATCATTTGCTGGAAGAAAAAAGGAATGATAGAAAGCAATCCCTTATCCTGATTTATTACCAAGGTTAAAAACGAGATAGTTAGCACATAAGCCATTGGGTCATTACTTCCACTCTCAAACTCCAACGTTGGACGCAAATTCTTTTTTAACGCCAGATTTCTAGAACGCAAAATTGAAAATACTGCTGCCGCATCGGTAGACGATACAATAGACCCCAACAACATACTTTCGTATATTGTGAAGTCTGTTACCAACCACACAAAGCCCCCTAGCGACACAGCTGTGAGCAAAACTCCAATGGTCGATAGTGCCAAGCCTTCACGAAAAATAGGTTTGACACTACTCCACTCTGTGTCCAATCCTCCAGAAAACATAATAAAATTGAACGACACAACTCCTATAAATTGCGCCACCCGTGGATCGTCAAAATGAATGCCTCCAATACCTTCTGAACCGGCAAGCATTCCTATGATCAAGAATAGCAATAAGGTCGGAACTCCGAATTTAAATGCTCTCTTTGCAAAAAGGATACTCATCAGAAGTAGTAAAGAACCTATCAATAATATATTTTCGATAGTAATCGTCATGCCGTCATAATTTATTGACCAAATTTATCTATTTTTCCTTAATCTAAAGCACTATTTCCTTTAGTATTTTTAATGAAAAATAACGAGTGGCTCTATGAGGGACGTTTGAGAGATAAGGATGTTGAGATACTGATGCAGCTAAAAGAGAGCTTAGGGCTGTAATTATAAGCCCTCAAGGCATTGACTTTGAGGGCTTAATTCAGGTTCTAATTGACTTTTTTATCCTCAGGGATTTTGAATGTGAAAGGCAATGAATACTTACAGTTTACTGCTTTTCCATCGGTTGTGCCGGGTTTCCATTTTGGCATTTTAGATAGAACTCTCAATGTCTCGGCATCCAATAAAGGGTCTGCGCTTTGAAAAATCTTCGTGTTCCTAATTGTTCCGTCATTCCACACTACAAACTCTGCAACGACACGACCTTCGATATTCTTCTTATGAGCCTCCTCAGGATACTTCAGTTCGCTGCCAATCCACTTCGTCAAAGCTTGAAATCCGCCATTAAACTCAGGTGCAACTTCAGCCATCTGAACGATTTTGTCATTGGACACCTTGTCTACTTGTCCAACATCTTCGGTGGTGTACTTTTGTTCTGTTGTGTCGACAGTATTTCTGTCGGACACTGCTCTTGCTCTAGACAATAAGGCAAAAGAGCAAATCACAGCAACGAAAACACCCACTGTAAATAACAACTTTCTATTTGTTTTCATAGAATCAATGTTTTAGTTTGTTATTAAAAATGGTTCAATTTTCAAAAATAGCAAATGTTTTGATGGAATGCAAATAAAAATGACATTTTCGGCAGACTTATTTTATTGCTAACTTCGTACATCCGTAATTATTAAGAATGAACTCTAAGAGTATAATAAAGCTTTGTTTTCTTGTTTGGCTAATTCCGCTAATATCCGGTGGGCAACAGCAAAAATGGGAAACAAATAAGACAAGTATTATGAAGAACTCAAATAATCCTTACTATTCACGTACAGACACCACTCGTTTGGAAGTGAGCAACGATGAATGGAAGAAAATCCTGTCTGCTGATTTGTATGCCGTAGCACGTGAAGAGCATACAGAGCCTGCGTTTACGGGTAAGTATTGGAACACCGACAGCAAGGGGACTTACTATTGCGCCGTTTGTGGCAATGAGCTTTTCCGTTCCGACTCAAAATTTGCAAGCTCCTGCGGATGGCCGAGTTTCTTTGAAACTGTAAGGCAGAACAGTGTTTTGTATAAGCCCGATAATTCTCACGGAATGAGGCGTATAGAAGTAGAATGCGCACGCTGCAATTCGCATCTGGGACATATTTTTGACGACGGTCCTGCCCCGACATATAAACGTTACTGCATGAACTCCATTTCGTTAGACTTTGAGCCTGATGCTATATGAAAATAGATAAACAGCCATTTTTAATTGTAAGTGGTGAATTATAAATGATTAATGAAATGCCAACCACCCCGCCTGCGGCATCCCTCCTTGAAAAGGCGGGGATTTAGAAACTCTCCTCCTGCGAAGAAAGGAGTACCCGGAGGGAGAGGAGGTGGCTGTTTGAGGTTTAGAGCTGTCAAATAGTCCGTAGGACATAGAGCGACATAACATTCTTATCACTTTAAAATAGGTAAATATGCAAATCTTGTTATCGCCTGCTAAAATATTGAATCTGAAAACACCTTCCGAAAAAGGGACTACTCCTATTTTCGGCAAAGAGTCAAATGAACTTGTCCGACTTCTCAGAGAGAAAGATACGGATGAGCTTAAACGGATTCTTGATGTTTCGCCTGACAAAGCAGAATGGGCAAAGATTCAATATGCAAATTGGGAGGAGATGGATAGACCGACCTTTCAAGCCATTGACCTTTTTGCCGGAGTAGTGTTCAAAAACCTTGAGCATAGCACCTTAGGCACTGAGGCAGGCAAATATCTTGACAGGCATCTGTTTATTCTGTCGGCAATGTATGGGATGCTGCGGACGAGTGATATTATTCAGCCTTACAGGCTAGAAATGAATCAGAAGCTGAATACTCCTGATATTGATGATTTATATGATTTCTGGCGTACAAAAATTACCGACAGCATTGGCAATGACAAGAATTACAACGGACTTATATTCAACTTAGCATCCAATGAGTACACATCTGCAATTGATTTTAAGAAACTGGGTGCTAGAGTTATATCTCCTCAGTTTAAGGAGACGAAAAACGGGAAGTACAAGACTGTTGTGGTCTACACCAAGCAAGCACGTGGCAAGTTTTGTCGTTTTCTTGCGGAAAATCAGATTACCAAGCCTGAATATCTTAGAGCTTTTGACGACGACGGCTATCATTACAACAACGACCTATCGACAGAAGATGCTCCCATTTATACAAGATGAAACGAGCCATGAGACAAGTTCTCACATACGAGAATGATTATATTGGTGAGATACACCTGACAATTAAAAGACAAAATATAAACAGATGAGACTTCCATGCAGTAGGCTTTAAGCTATATGCAATAAGCCTAACTACACACAGAAGGATGACTAAAGACAGCAAAAGCATAAAGTCTGTAATTTACGGAAGTATAGAACGAATAGAGAGCGTAATCGGATTTGAATCTAGCCGTGGGAAGAAAGAAGGTCTTAATATATTCCACCAAGCTATTATACAATTTGTATAAAATCATTATCTTTGTATTATGCTGACTTTTTATCTTAGGCTTTCAATATGGACAGCAACTAAATAAAACCTTATATTTTAATATAGAAATTTAATACCAGACCATAATTGTCTAATGCAAAGCAGTTGTTGAATTTAAAACCGGTAATATGAAATTATGTAGTAATGTAGCCATGTATATAATGGTGCTTTTAATATTTGGACAGTGCACAAAAAATACAAATACCTCAGTAGAGAAAGTGCATAAACCTATTATCCCACCACAACCTCGTCTGCAAACAGACATTGCTGAAAACAGTCCTGACCTGCAATGGTGGTATAAGGCACAAGAAACCTGCGACCAACGTCTTGATTGGTGGCGTGATGCTAGATTTGGCTGCTTTATTCATTGGAATGCTACCTCTCTTTTGGGAGGTGTATGGAACGGAAAACAGTACAATGGATACGCAGAGCATATTCAGCGTATGGCACGAATACCAATCGAGGAATACCGACATGAAGTTATCGACAAGTTCAACCCTACTGAATTCAATGCAGACGAATGGGCACAAATGATCCGCATGGCAGGTATGCGATATGTTATTTTTACTGCTAAACATCATGACGGATTTGCGATGTATAATTCTGACATTAGCAATTTTAACATCGTTAAGGCTACGCCCTACGGACATGACCCGATGCAAGAGTTGAAAGATGCCTGCATTCGAAATGGCTTGAAGTTTGGGGTCTATTATTCGCATGCTTTTGACTGGGGCGAAGCAAACGGTCCCGGAAACGACTGGGAATATAAGAATCCCGGAGGAGACAAGAACTTATTTGGAGGAAGGATGTGGTACGACGAACATCCCGAAATCGTTCCTCGCATGAGAGAATATGTAGATAAAAAAGCAATTCCTCAGGTTTTAGAATTAATCAGTAAATACGACCCGGATATCATCTGGTTTGACACTCCTCACAAATTACCACCCGAAGAGAACCTCCGAATTCTGAAAGCTGTTCGTATTGCCAAACCCAACATTGTTGTTAACAGCCGTGTTGTACAACCTTATGATGGCGTATCCCACCATTTCGGTGATTACAAAAGCACTGGCGATCGTGCTGTTGATTTTCCTTCTGAGGACGGAGACTGGGAAACTATTCCTACCACCAACGAATCTTACGGGTACAACAATCATGATTTCAGCCATAAAACCCCCGGCACCTTAATTCGTGTAATGGCTAAAGCTGCCGCGAGAGGAGGAAATATGCTCCTTAACATAGGACCAAAAGGAGATGGCACCTTTGATGCTCCTGACAAAGAGATTCTTCAAGCTATTGGTAAATGGATGGATATTAATGAAACCAGTATCCGCAGTACAGTTCGGACGACTCTTCCTGTACAGCCTTGGGGAGAATCGACAAGAAAAGAAAATACATTCTACCTCCACGTATTCGATTGGCCGACAAATGGGATTCTCGAAGTAGGAGGTTTTTTGGGCAAGGTAAAAAAAGCGTGGCTTCTTTCTGACAAGAAACAATCGGCTTTATCCTATCAGCGCTCCGATGAAATGACAATACAGATTAATGTACCACAGCAAGCTCCCGATTTGTCTAACAGTGTAGTGGTTGTTGAAGTAGATAATGCCTGCAATACAGATGCGCATCGCTTGCTGTCAAGCAAAATAAATAATATGCTACGCGCTTTCGATGGTGTAGCCCTTGGGGGCAACTTCAAATATGGCGACGGTAAGGCAGATAGAAATGGTGTTTCTGGATGGGAAAACGAACAACAGGCAATTACGTGGTCGGTGTATCTACCCGAATCAGGTAAATTCAATGTTATTGCAGAATATAAACCCTCTAAACAATCAAATAAGTTTACTGTTGAGGTGGGCAAGGAAATGCTATCGGACACAACAAACACTCTAAATCAAAGGTTTATTAAGCATGAGCTCGGAATCATGAATCTTCCACAAGGGGCACAGATAATTAAAATACATGCCGATAGTATCCCCAATGGGGATTTAATGACTCTGCGAGCATTGTATTTTAATCCTTTACCTAGTGCTTGTCCATAATGTCAAGAGTCTGAGATAGAAAGATCAAGGCTTGCGAAACTTTGTGAATTAGGAGTTTACTTGTGTAAATGACTAATACGCAAAGTGAGCGTAACGCAGATATTGGACTTTATAGACGGGCTTTACCTAATAATCAATAATAAACTTGCAATTAGGGTCAGAGCAATGTTAAGAGTTTGGAAGCTTTTGACGGGTATTTTAGCATTCAGCCTTTTGCCAATGATTGTTCCTGCAAGGAGAATAGGCGTAAATACTGCCGATGTTTGCAGCACTTGGCTTGTTAGCAAACCAGCTTTATAGTAGCCGAATATGGCTATTGCAGCCGTAACAACACTGAAAGCTGCAAAAATCTCGCGAAACTTGCGGTTGCCAACACCTGCTCTGTTCAGGAAAAGAGACAAAGGAGGTCCGCTCACCGAAATCGCTCCTGTCAAAAATCCTATAAATGCTCCTGCAGCAGGGTAAGTATAAGGACGTAGCTCTTTTCTATACTTCTTTTTGTTGATAATCGAATATATTGTAAGTGCAATAAACAGTCCGCCCGAAAGCTGTACCAACAGTTTTGCATCTACCGAACATAATGCTATGACTCCGAATATTGTACAAATGCCTCCTGCGGCTATCAGTAAATAAGACTGCTTGTCTAAAAGTTTTTGGTCTTTCCTTTGAAGCACAATCATAATCGAAGCAATCAGATTGCAAATCATTAAGACGGGAATAATTTCCTTAGGCGCATACCAAAACAGCAATAGTGGAAAGGAAAGCAGGGCAAAGCCAAATCCGGTAACACCTTTTATCAAACTTGAAAGTACTATTATCAGAATTATCCAAATATTAGGCATGACTTATCGTGTTAAGAGGAATAATGACCCAACTGCAACAATTGCCCACAAAGCTATTCCGAGAGCAAAACTCCTTACTCCCGACTGTTTGATTTGGCTGAGCGTAATGTTAGAACCGATGAGAAATAAGGCAATAACCATTCCGCGCTTACTCAACCAAGTAAGATGAGCATAGCTGCTCTGATATGCCGGAAAGCAATTGGCAAAGAATATTGCAAGAACAAAAAGTAGGATGAACCAAGGAAACTTTATCGAGTGTTTTGGGGTATTTCGCTTGAAAAATGCAATAGCAATGGAAAGTGGAATAATCCACAGAGCCCTAATGAGTTTGACAGTAGTGGCTACTTGCAAAGCCTGTTCTCCGTAAGCAGCTCCTGCTCCGACTACCGAGCTGGTGTCGTGAATGGCTATTGCCGCCCAGTTTCCGAATACTTCCTGACTCAATCCCAGCCTATGACCAATGAAAGGAAACAGGAACAAAGCGACAGCATTCAGCACAAACACCACAACCAGGGCAAAGGAATTTTGATAATTTTTGCTGTTTAAAATAGGTGCTAATGCGGCAATGGCACTGCCTCCGCAGATAGCCGTTCCGGCAGCAATAAGTACATAGATATTCTTCTCTACTTTAAGGAGTCTCCCCAATAAAACTCCGCATGTCATTACTACAACCACCGAGATAACCGTTTCATAAAAGCCATTTTTGGATGCGGAGAGAACTTCATTCAAACTCATGCCAAACCCCAGTAAAACAATCGATAGTTGAAGGATTTTTGAGGTGTATTTATGGATACTTTCATGTTTCAGTCCTAAAAGCGACATTACAATTCCCACCGCAAGGGCTATGGCTGGCGACATGAAAGGGAGAAAACATATACAGATGATAAGCGAATAGAGCATCTTGAAGTTCATAAACGACTTCTCAACTCGTCCGATACCGCTAAAGATTACTACTTTCTTCATACCAATATTTTTGTACAAAGGTAAAAGCTGCCTATAACCAAAGCAAATACAATTTAGCTATACATAATAACTAAAAATTATAATAACGGATAAAATCCTCAAATAATTCAACTTGTTTGCTTTTGTATCCGGTCTTGAAAGCTATCCGAAATTTACGATGAATGTTAAGTCCACTGACCTTCAGCCTTATTAGTGATTTTATATACAGTTCTGTTACAACGGCTTTTTTGGAAACTATAGCCAAGCCATCGAAATCCGACAGAAAGTTCTTTATCGCCTCAGTGCTGCCAAGATGAATAAGAGTGTTAAGTTTATCAAAATCAATATTTTGCTTGTGCAGTGCTTTCCTCACTACCTCCAAAGTTCCCGATCCTTGCTCGCGCAACACAATCGGGATTTGTAGCAAATCATCCTTATTTATAGATTCTCGTTTGGCATAAACACTGTTCTTTCCGGTGACGACTATCAGCTCGTCGTCAAGAAAATCCTTATAGCTCAATCCCAAACTTGAAGAATGATTTTCCACCAAAGCCAAGTCCACAACATTATCCAGCAGAAGTTTTTCCATTTCAAAGGAATTACCATTCAACAAGAAAATCTGGATTTTAGGATAACGCTTATGAAACGAAGCAAGCACCTTTGGGATGAGATACTGCGAAATTGTAGAGCTCGCCCCGATTTTAAAATTTCCCGAAACACTATTGTGCTCCTGCCCTATTTCAAAATCAAGCTGACGGTATTGTTTGTCTATTTCTTTAAAAGCATTGTATACCTTTTCGCCAGCTCTGGTAAGATATACTTTATTACCTTTTCGGTCGAAAAGGTTGGTGTGATAACGTTCCTCCAATTCTTTTATATGCCGTGTAACGGCAGGTTGACTGATATTTAGTTCACCGGCAGCTTTCGAAAAACTAAGGTTCTCGGCAACTGCTATAAATACGGTATCTCTATAGTCCACGCCGACATCAATTTACCTGTTCTTTTGCATCGAGTTTTCTTACCACAACTCCATATACAATCAGGGCTATGGCTGAAATCATTGCGATAGCACCGAAATAATACCAAATATAGTGAGCATTCGAGCTTGCAGCAAGCCATTCGGCAGTTCTTCCTCCGAATTTATTGGGATCGGGGCAATAACGTTCCAGCAAAAATCCTGACATTATGAAACCGAACAGACTGGAAAGAAACGAGTGCAAATGGCTAAATCCCAAGTATAATCCTTCTTCGCCTTTTGGAGCTTGCAAGGAAAAATACTCTAAGAAACGAGGAGATATAAAGGACTCTGCCAAGCCTTGAAATCCAATTCCCACAACCATCATAAAGGCAATTGGGTGCATTCCGAAAGGCATTGCCGTATCAGCAGGAAATAAATTGCCGGCAGCCATACACAATGCGGATACAGGCATGATAAACATTCCTACGGTCATCGAAAGCAAAGCCGTTTTCCGTTTCATCAATGAGGTAATCAGAGCGACAGTCGTAAATACCACAAGTGGATTTACATTGGCATACCAACTGGGCGATGCTCCCTCGCCTGCCATACGAATTACATATTTCGGCATGGTTGCGTAAAGTTGATGTTGAACCATCCAAAATCCCGTGATTATTAATATCAATGTAATTAGGCGTGCATTGGTAAGAACTCTGATAAAGGCTTGCCAAATCTCATCGAAACTCTTGCCCTCTTTGGGTTGGTGGGATGGTTTGAAGAAAAACCAAACCGCAATAAGTGCCAATAGGGTCATCCCAGCAGAGAAATAACTGATGTTGATGTATCCCATGTCTCCCATTGCATCACGAAGCGGCTTTACGATTGTTTTGCCCGAGAAAGCTCCAATATTGACGATAGTATAAAATATCGAGAAACCCTGCGCTCGGTTCTCTTTTGTGGTTTCAATCGAAACAGTACCTGTAATAACCGATTTTATAAAGCTACCTCCAATTATTATCAAAGCCATAATTGGGAGGATAGTGTAGCGCACTCCTGCACTCTTCAAACCATGAAAGGTTGTGGTTCTACCGTACTCGACAAGCCCTGAACCCTCCAGAAGGTTCGGGAAAATCGCTAGTCCGGCATAGCCCGCAGTTAAAAGTGCAAAGGCTAAAATCAATGATTTCTTAAATCCTATCTTATCGGCATAAGCCCCTGCAAAAGTAGGAAGAAAATACAACAAGGCAGAGAATGTACCGGCAATAGCTGCCGCCTGCACATCGCTGAAGCCTAGTATATTAGAAAGATACAATGTAATGACTATGAATACGCCATAGTATGCAGCACGCTCCAAAAGCTCGGCGAAATTGGCAACCCAAAACGCACTCGAAAATTTCTTTTTATTAGCCATCCTCTGTAAATTGTTTGCACAAAGATAACATTAATGACTTGATTTCATAATTAGTCTATGGCTCTATAACGTTTTGTGTGGGTAAATATGAAGTGCTTATAGCCCAAAGCGTACGGCATACAGCATTTTTAAACCTTAAACAATTCAACAGTTCAGCGATTAAACATTGTATTTATATCATTACACACTCTATTCGTTATAGAGCCAAGTTTGTTCTTTCGTACTGTTTTCTTGAATAATATCAAGAGTATTAGATAGGCAGTTCAAGATCAAGGCTTGCGAAACTTTGTGAGTTAGGAGTTTACTTGTGTAAATGACTAATACGCAAAGTGAGCGTAACGCTGATATTGGACTTTATAGACGGGCTTTAGCTAATCATCTCCCACTGAAAACTGACATCTCGTGTTTTTTCCAGTTCTTTTTTGATAATGGCATTTTTTTCTTCTTCCAGCTTTGGATCCTCATCCAGCACGCTTTGAGCTACACGTCTGCAATGTTGTAGCAGTGCATTATCTTTTGATAATGAGGCTATTTTGAAGCCGAAGTCGCTACCGCTTTGTTGTAAACCCTCAATGTCGCCGGGACCACGAAGTTTCAGGTCAACCTCGGCAATCACAAAGCCGTCGCTAGTTTCCACCATCGTTTCCAGCCTTTTACGGCTTTCTTGCGACAGCTTATATGTCGAAATAAGGATGCAGTAGGATTGTGCTACACCTCGTCCCACGCGCCCTCGCAACTGGTGTAGCTGTGCCAGCCCAAAACGCTCGGCATTCTCTATCACCATTATCGAGGCATTGGGAACGTCTACGCCAACCTCTATCACGGTTGTCGCCACCATTATCTGCGTTTCGCCCTCCTTGAATTTCATCATCTCCGCATCCTTTTCAGCAGGCTTCATCTTGCCGTGCACCATGCTGACCTTATACTCACTAAAGACCTCCTGAATATGCTTGCGCCCGTCTTCAACATTCTTATAATCAAGTTTTTCAGACTCTGTTACTAAAGGGTAAACAAAGTAGACTTGTCTGCCCTCACGCAGTTCACGCTCGATAAACCTATAAACCTTAATTCTGTTATTTTCGTAGATATGCCGAGTGTCAATGGGTTTACGTCCGGGTGGCAGCTCGTCAATTTGAGAAGTATCTAAATCGCCGTAGAGTGTCATTGCAAGCGTGCGAGGGATGGGTGTTGCTGTCATCACCAGAACATGAGGGGCAACATTAGTATTTTTCTTCCATAACTTAGCACGCTGAGCCACACCAAAACGATGCTGCTCGTCTATCACCACCAGCCCCAAACTCTTAAATTGCACAACATCCTCTATAAGTGCATGCGTGCCGATTAATAAATTCAGACTTCCATCGCATAACTCTTCGCTGATTACATCACGCTCCGACTTCGTAGACGAGCCTGTTAATAGTTTGATATTAAGTTTCATGCCCGATAAAAACTTTGAGATAGAAGCAAAATGCTGATTGGCAAGTATCTCCGTAGGTGCCATTATGCAAGCCTGAAACCCGTTGTCGATTGCAATAAGACAGCTCATCAGAGCAACAAGAGTCTTGCCACTACCCACATCACCTTGAATAAGTCGGTTCATCTGTCGCCCCGAACCCATATCGGCACGTATCTCCTTTACCACTCGTTTTTGTGCACCTGTCAGCGAGAAGGGAAGATTGTTATCATAAAAGTAATTGAAATTAAAGCCGATACTCGGACACATAGCACCTTTCAGCACCGTGTCTCTACCAATTTTTAGTCGCAATATTTTTATCTGATTAAAAAAGAACTCATTGAACTTCAGACGCAGCTGTGCCGCTTCCAGCTCCTTGACATTCTTTGGGAAATGAACTGCACGATAGGCTTCTTCGAGGGCAGTCAGTTTGTTTTGCTCTATAATGCCTGCCGGCAAAACCTCCTCTATCTTTCCCTCAACTTGTTTCAATAA
>JBKECW010000021.1:0-39011 GCA_047975005.1 Bacteroidales bacterium
CATATCATTCCATATACCTTGCAGATTAATAGGCTGACCACCCTCGCGAGAAGACGCTATTGTCAGATAACGAGCATATTGCATAAACAAAGCAACAAAAGATTGGTCATTGCCATCCCTAAAAGCTGCTAAACGCTCGTCGGTAGGAAGTTGGCTTTGCTCTGTAAGTTCTCCCAGTGAGAAATGCACCCTGCCAAACAGCTTCTGATAATCAGCAAGATGAGTATTCCTAAGTTGTTCGTAATCCTCTTTCAGTGCCTTACTGACATTAGCTTTTGTGGCTACTGATGGGTCTACACCCTCCTTACTCGGACTCTTGTCGAAGCCATTGAAGCTAGTGTCTCCCGAGAGAATAATTGTTGCCTCGTCTGCATTTTCAATGTACAAACGATTACCCTCTATTCTCAGCTTTCCGCCTTTTAACTTCACAGCTACCCGACCTTGATAGAATGTTCCCTTGCCGTCCATCTTATCGCCATACATGACGGTCTCTGTGCCGGGAATATGCTTACCGTTTTTGTCGAACAGCTCCGGGTACATCCACTCTTGTCCCCATGATTTTATTTGCTTGATAGTTCGACGTATCGCCACTGCAGGTGCTTGTCCGTTCATAACAAGTTGCTCTCCCTCAATGCTTGACACTGCCGTTGGATGCGCACCTTTCAACTCAAGGTAACATGAAATTTTACCACTCTTAGAAGCCGTAAGCTGTGTAACTATGATATTGTCGGGAAAACTTGCAAAAGTCTCGCGTTTGTAATCAACGCCTGCATGGGTATAAGAAGTACGGCAGATTGCATCCGAGAGGTCTAGCTCCCTGCGGTAGTTCGTTGTGCCTTCACCATGTCCAAATCCTATGTATAAGTTGCCGAAAGGCTGATAGCAATTTTGCGCAGGACCAAGCCACTCTTTGGCAACAATCTTATTAACACTATCGAGCTTACCTGCTTTTATCAGACCTCGCACCTCGTCAAGACGCTTGGCAAAATCTAATTTTACGTAGCGTTGTCCTGGCTCGCCCGAATATAGCGTGTTCTCATTCAACTGAAACTCTTCCTTTTCAAGTCCTCCATAAATCATAGCCCCAAGAGTACCATTGCCGATGGGCAAAGCCTCGTACCAATCAGCGGCAGGTGTGTTATACCAAAGTTTCAAATCTTCACTCTGAGCAAAAAGCGTACTGATACTCAATAAGATAGCTGCGAGAAAAATTGTTGTGCGCATAATAATAGTTTAAATTAAGTTTTTCTTACTTACTTGACTAGCACAAAGATAGTATTTTTATTTTCAACTCTCTTTATCCGTTATAGACACCTTATTACTCTCGCTTGCGTTAAGAACATCGAGACCACTTCGGATATGAAGGTCGCGTTGTGGGAAAGGTATTTCAATATTATGTTCGCCGAGAATGTCGAATACGGCAAAGGTTACATCACTTTTGATTTTAACCCATTCCTCATATTTGTCTGTCCAAAATAAAAGTCTGAAATTCAAGGAGCTATCTGCCATTTCGTGAAACAGTATCAGCGGCTCGGGATATCTCAATATCCCATCGGTAGTTTCCAAGACCTTCATCATAAGTTCTTTTACTTGATGAGGATTTGAGCTGTATGAAACCCCTGCAATAACCTCTATTCTTCTTTTCCTGTCTGATAAAGTCCAGTTTACTACTTCGCTGGTAATGAGATTACTATTGGGAACTATCACCTCTGCACCGTCTATGGTGTGTACCTTGCTTGACCTTATGCCTATGGTGGTTACAGTACCTATCAATGCACCAACTTCAACAACATCTCCTTTTTGGATAGGTCGCTCAAAGAGCAGTATCAGTCCCGACACTAGGTTGCTGAATATACTTTGCAGACCAAAACCGATACCAACACCAAAGGCACTGAGGATTATGGCCATATCGCCAAACTTAATGCCTATCAGTCTTAGAGCTATCAGGAAACCAATGGTCAGCAAGGAGTATTTTACAAGAACTGATATTGTGTAGGACATCCCGCCCGAAATCTTAGTACGGCTCAATACGTCTTCGGCAAGAATTTGTTGAATTAAGGAGGAGATGACTATCGTCAGGTAAATGGCAAGGGCAAAGCCTAAAATCATGCCAATAGTCAGAGAAACATCACCCATACTAAACCCTTTATCTAAGAATCCTACCAACATTCCGTAAACATCATTGTATACACCTATCCCATTCAGAAATGTGATACTCCATATAATAACTGCCACAATGTAAGCCAAACTCTGAAATCGAGATACAACCGCCTTTCTGTTGTGAGATAGAACTTTAATGTTGGAACAAACCTTGCTTTCGAGAAATCCAATTACATACACCCTAAACACCTGACTCAGAATAAATAGCGCAAATGCTAAATAAACATTACTGTATATTGTTGACATTATTCTTTCGGCAATCATAACATAGCCCAGTATGGCAGCGATAAATGCAACAACCGCCATAACTCCGAAAACGATTGATATAAAAACCGCCGGAGTTCTTAATCTTTTGTTGATGGTTTCTGACTTATTCAGTGCTCTTACCATTACAAAAGACATATAAACCTCTGCAACTATTACCAAGACCATTGATAATCTTGCCACTGCGTAATCTTGCGGTATATTAATACATATAAATAAGAATATCAAAAATAAAGTCCTCAAAATAAGCATTCCGTATATCCCTCCCGATACATATTTCCGCATCAGATACAATATCGGAATTATAGCGAGTACGCTTACTAAATCCTTTAATATATTGGGCATGTCTTTTATCAAAAGAAAAGCAAATGCTATTACAACCAACATTAAACTCGCAAGTGGGTGCTTAATTAGCATTTCCTCGCTTTCGGGGTTAGGCTCTTTTCTTTTTTTGATGATACTGGGAACTATCAGGCTTAGCACAAAAATACAGACTATGAGCCACATAAAAATCTCACTGTACCAATCGACTATAAAAGATGTTGTTTCTGACGAAAAATTACCAAGATAAATCTTAGCTTGTTTAAGCTGCTCCAGCAGTCCCGGAGAAAACTTGATGTTGGTAATATCATCCTGAGTTTTAGAGAGAATACTGACTTCCAGCTCCTTCTTCTTATGTTCCGTTTTTTCTTTTATACGGCTAATTCGGAGTGTCATGTCAGTAAAATCGGTACTTATATCCATCACTCTTAGCCGCCTTTCGTTTAGGGTTTTCTTGGTTTGCTCAAGTTCTTTCTGAAGCTTATCAATTTGTTTAAAAAACGAGCGTGAGGTAGTTTCTTTTGACTGACTATTTACCGTCAGTTCCCATACTTTTGCCTTGTGATTCAGCGTTTGGGTTGCCTCATTATACTTTTCTTCGTTGGCAATGAGTCGGGTGGTTCCTGTATTGAGCTTCTTATCTAATGCATTGATTCTGGATATGTAGCTCTTGAGAATACTGATATTATCGGCACTTTCTACTCCCTGCTCTACCTTTTCCAACTCTTGATTTAGCTTCTCTATTCTGGGTCCAAATTCCTTAGCAGCTTTTTTTATCTCCTCGCCGGTTGGAATAGACTCTATAAGCCTGTCGATATATAAATAATCTTCCTTGTACTGGTTTGTGAATTCACTCACCGAAAGAGCTTTGGCAGGGCTGTCGTGAACTACTGCGGTTGAGTCTTGCGCAATAGATGCCAATGGCAACAATATTAGAACACAGAATGATTGAAAAAAGTATTTCATACTATAATTGATTTACTATATTTAAAACAAAGTATACTGCCGGCACGGCAAACAAAAGGCTGTCGAACCTGTCGATGACTCCTCCGTGTCCGCCCAACAACTTCCCCGAATCTTTTATGTTAGCTTTTCTCTTTAACAAGGACTCAAACAAATCTCCCAAACTGCCAAAGACTACGATTGTAACAGCAATAATCAACCATAAAAGCAAGTCGTAAATGTCACTTACAAAGAATATTACAAGGCTTGTAAGTATTGCTGTTACAGCTCCACCAACAGAGCCTTCAATGGTTTTATTCGGCGATACATGTTCGATTAATTTATGTTTCCCGAATTTCCTCCCCCAAAACCATGCTCCAGTGTCGTTCATCCAATTTATTATTATTATGCACAGCAGAGTACTCCCATCAAATGAACCATCAGAAAGATCTGCAACATCGAGCATACTTGTAAATCCCATTCCTAAGTAAACCAAAGCAATACAGTACGATAGTACGTTCAAGGTCGGCTTTTGAGGCTTTCTAAATAACTCTACCGACATCAATATCAGTATAATAAAATGAAAGTAGTATATATTGGTCTGAAAATCAGTAAACTTGTTAAGTACGAATAAGGCTAAAGCAAAATATCCCGCTGTAAAAAAAGGCAAAAAAGACGGTTTCCCTCCCAATCTGCGGATAATGCTCTTCATTTCCCAAAGCGACAATGTCAGAGCTATAAGTGTGTAGGCAAAAAGATAATAGCCTCCAAGAAGCATACATGCTATTGTTGTTAGTACGAATATGAGCCCAGGAAGGAAGCGGGATTTGAGGTCTGACATCTACTATATTTTTATGGTGTTAATAATCTCCAGAGCCTTTGCCTCATCCTCATCTCTTACCAACACACGTATTTTGCCGAAAACCGGAATCGACGAATCCCTTGTGTTTTTAATAACCGCAGGTATATCATTATCCATAAGTACATCTTTAGCTATATGCGCCAAATGCAGCGTTTCAGTTTCAAATATTTTTTTCCAATCACTCATCTTGCTGTTTATTGTAGTCTTGAAAACACAAATATACACAAAAAAAAACAGTTGCAAAGACGAAAATTACTACTTTTGGCGGCAGATTTAAAATTATAGTGTCGAGCATCCGACTCTTATTAAAAAACGCTTATGCAATTAATTGATACACACGCTCATCTATATATGGATAAATTCAACTCCGATATTGATGAAACAATAGAAAGAGCAAAAAAATCTGGCGTGGAAGCCATCATTCTTCCAAATATCGACAAAAATTCCATCACTCCCTTAATGAATCTTTGCAACAAATATCCCAACATGCTACATCCAACAATGGGACTACATCCATCGGACGTAAAGGAGGACTATAAAAAACAACTGAGGATAATAAAACAAGAACTCGACAAAGGAAAATGTATTGCCGTTGGCGAAATAGGCATTGACTTGTATTGGGATAAGACATTTCTTACCCAGCAGAAAGATGCTCTCAAAGAACAATTACAATGGTCTGTCGAAAAAAACTTACCTGTAATTCTGCACATGAGAGACTCTTTCGATGAAACCTTAGAAGTGTTGGAAGAGTTTGGAACTGATAAATTACGGGGAGTACTTCATTGCTATTCAGGCAATAAATATCAAGCTCGCAAAATTGTAGAAATGGGACTCTATCTGGGAATTGGTGGAGTGTTGACATACAAGAAAAGTACTCTGCCCGAAGCCATAAAAAATGTCCCCCTCAATAGAATTGTACTAGAGACCGACGCTCCCTTTCTTCCCCCTACTCCACATCGAGGAAAACGCAACGAAAGTGCTTTTGTGTTCTATGTTGCTAAGCAACTGTCGGAAGAACGAGGCTTAACGATAGAGGAAATAGCAGAGCAAACTACAAAAAATGCACGAGACTTATTTAATATATAAATCAATGCAACGAAAATCAGTACTACTAATATACACAGGCGGAACTATAGGAATGGTGTTCAACCACGAAAAAAACACCCTCACACCTGTCAACTTCAACGAAATAGAAAAAGAACTTCCCGAACTTCGCCGATTTGACTTTAACATCGACACTATATCTTTTGACCCTCCTATCGACTCGTCGAATGTAACCTTCGATAGCTGGATAGAAATAGCTAAAACCATCCAAGAAAACTACGAAAAGTACGATGGCTTTGTAGTCTTACACGGAACCGACACTATGGCTTATACAGCTTCGGCATTGAGTTTTATGTTCTCAAACCTTGCTAAACCCGTCGTGCTTACAGGCTCTCAAATCCCTATCGGCATTCTGCGTACCGACGGCAAGGAGAATCTAATTACAGCACTGGAAATTGCTGCATCATACTCCCACAACGAGAAAGCAGATGTTCCGGAAGTCAGCATCTTCTTTAACTCCATACTATACAGAGGAAACAGAGCTATGAAATGGTCTGCCGACCAATTTGAAGCTTTCAAGTCGCCAAACTATCCCGTACTTGCAGTTGCAGGTATTGATATTAACTATCGTAGGAATTTCATTATATCTCCCGACAATAAGCCCTTTGAGGTGGATTCCGGATTATCCAACGAAGTCGCATGCGTTAGAATATTCCCGTCAATGCAAGTGGATTATCTGACCTATATTGCCAGCTTAAATAATATACGAGGCTTGATACTAGAAACTTATGGCGCAGGAAATATGCCCACCGACAAAGCCTTTAGAAAAGCCCTCGAAGGAATAATACAGCAAGGAGTTGTGATTTTGAATATCTCCCAATGCCTGTCGGGAAGCGTCAACATGTCGGCTTACGAAACCGGAAAACACCTCCTCGAAATCGGAGTAATCAACGGCGGCGACATGACCCTCGAAGCCGCTACAACAAAATTTATGCACCTGCTGGGTAAACACAAAGATAAGACAAGCATTGGCGACTTACTCTGCAAAAACCTTAGAGGCGAAAAAACTGACTTAAACGAATAGCTGATTTGATTGCCACTTAAAAATTATGATAAGCAAGAAAAAAGTACTTTCTTTGCAATCTGAAAAATATTGGAGAGGTGCTCGAGTGGTTGAAGAGGCACGCCTGGAAAGCGTGTGTGCGCCAAAAGTGTACCGGGGGTTCGAATCCCTTCCTCTCCGCTTTAACGACCAGCCAAATAGCGGTCAAAAACTACCAAAGCCATACAAATCAACATTTGTATGGCTTTTTTGTGCTTCATAGTGTAGGTTCTGACGGGTGTAAAAAGCCAAAAAATGCCATTCATTCGTGGCTAAATCGTGACCTATTTTATCTACACGCAAAACAGGTCACAGAACTTGCAGTTTTTGGCGGATAAGTAACTGATATTGGATGGTTTAAAATAATGTTCTTTTCACTAAGGTGTGGTAATTTTGCGACTGAAAACATAGTAGGTCACAGATTTTATTAATCATTAAAAACGATATTATGATGAAAAGTACATTTAAAGTGGCATTCTTCCTAAAAAGGAAAGCTGCAAGACATGATGGGACAGTCCCTATCATCGCACGAATCACCATCAACGGTAAAGTAGCTCAATTTGCAACAAAGCTCTATATTGCCCCCGAGCAATGACGTGTTCCCCGAAGCTGTGCATCGGGTCAGACCGCAAAGGCTAGGAAAACAAACTCGCTTTTCGAAGAAATCAAAGCACGACTATACAGTGCTTACCACGAGATTATGTTGAAAGATGCTCACGTAACTTCAGAGAAGGTAAAGAATGAGTTTCTAGGTATCTCAACAAATAACGAAACGCTGATTTCACTTTTCGACAGGCACAATGAGGATGTGAAGAAACTTGTAGGCATATCGAAGTCGAAAGCCACGTATCAGAAATACACGGTTACGAGGAAGCACGTTGCAAACTTCATCAAGAGCAAATACAAGCTGTCGGATATTTCCTTGAAGGAGATAAATCTGATGTTCTTGGAGGATTTTGCCGTGTATCTGCAAACGGAGTGCAATTGCAACTCAAACACAACAGCAAAGTTCATGCAGTTTCTAAAACGCATAGTTCTGATTGCCCGAAACAACGGCATCATATCAAACGACCCTTTCGCCAACTACAAAATCCGCATCAAGAAAGTTGACAGAGGACGAACTGAAAAGGATGCTACAAAAGAAGTTCCCCATAAAACGCTTGGAGATAGTGCGAGATATTTTCATCTTCTCTTGCTTCACGGGACTATCATACATCGACGTGAAGAACCTCACAACCGACAGCATCAAAACAAGCTTCGACGGCAAACAATGGATTATGACCAAACGCCAAAAGACGAATGTTCAGTCGAACATCCTGCTTTTGGATATTCCATTAAAGATTATCGACAAATACAAAGGTCAGCCAAACCGTTACCTGTTACCCGTATTAAGTAACCAGAAAATGGATGCTTACCTAAAAGAGATTGGTGACTTATGCGCTATAAATAAAGAGATTACCTGCCATTTAAGAAGTCACAATCAAACTTCTTACACACTAAAACAAAACAACTTACATCCTAGCAATTCTCAGCAGCTAACGATTTAGAAACAAGCGGAACGCTTTGATTTGCTTCTATGCTCCATGATTTCTAAGAACAACTTATCTATTGACAAATGTATAGATCTTTATTAAGATTGCAAGCCTTTGCTTGAGAACAAGAAAAAGGCTTAGTGATATACAAAGCCTTAGTACAAATTATCATTCAATCCCATTTACATTGTAATTCCAGTGTTTACATATTACATAAATATGTAACTGAAATATACCAAACGCTGTTCAGAACAGACTACTTTAGGGTTGTTGCGAACAGCTAACTAATAATATACCGAAAAATAAGCCTGCAGTTCGAAGAATCATTCTCATATTAAACCCCTTTCCCCATCTCAAAAGCCTCTTTCATTGCAGGAGTTTTCTCCACAGAACCTTTGTCCCATGCGCCTGCGCCATAAATAACCCCACGCTCAATAGGATTTGCTAGTGATTTTAGGAAACCATGAAATTCTTGGACAACAGGTTTTAGATTGTCGGGATTATTATCTGCTCCGGCAACTATGAAGTAGAATTCTTTGTTCATCATCTCTTTGTGTCGTTCGTAGGTGCGGTCAATCATTGTTTTCATTTGTCCGCTCATTGCGTAGAAGAACGTTGGAGTTGCCATTACAATTACATCGGCTTGAATCATCTTTTCTACAATCATTGGAACATCATCATCGTATGCAGAACCGCTCATGTCAGTATATTCGGTATTGCTCAGGAAGTTTATTTCCATATCATTGAGATTGATTTTCTCAACTTGATGACCGGCTTCTTTTGCTCCTTTCATGAAGCTATCGCACAATAAATTAGAGTTACCACCCTTGCGAGGACTTGATGATAATATCAAAACTGATTTGTTGTCTTTATCTATGCGTTCCGAGCTAAATCCCTCTTTCTGAACATCCATAAATATCCACTTATAGCCATCTGCCGACTTTGCTTTCTTGTGTTCGTTTGTAGCGAAGTTCCAGCCTTTCTTATATTCAGTACCATTTTCTTTGTAGTCGCTATTCATATATACTAAATGCAGGAAGTCATTATCATTCTTCCAGAGTTTGATGTCCGGAATGGTTGTTAATCCTCCACCTTTAACATTTGTATTTGGACGAGAGTCAAGGATATCATCCGAAATATCATCGGGAAGGTTTAATGTTAGTTTTCCCTGCGAACTAATAGTTCCAACAAAGCCAATGTCTTTGCCTCCAAGAACTCCTTTTATTGGGGTTTCGGGTAGGTTGTACAGGCTCTTTCCTTTCGAGCTTTGCGTAAAAATGTCTACATCTGAGATGTTTGTTGGGATTTCGCTTTCCGATTGCGAACATCCGGCTAATAATAAAATTAGTGTCATGGTTAATAATCTATTTTTCATTTTGTATTGTTTTTATGGTGCAAACATAAAGCAAGAGCCGCTTACAATAGTTTTGTAAACGGCTCAAATGACTTTATTGAAAAGATCATTATTTTGTTGGTGCTTGTCCGAATTGTCTTTTGTATGCTTGCGAGAAATGCGAGAGGCTCTTGAAGCCGACATTTACATAGACATCCGAAACTGCTTTCTTTTCGTCTTTTATTAGTCTGTTGGCTTCATCAAGTCTGCGAGTAATAATCCACTTTTGTGGAGATATATCACTTATCTTCTTGAAGTCTCGTTTGAATGTGGCTAGACTTCTGCCTGTAAAACTTGCTATTTCTTCGAGAGATAAATTGTGCATATAGTTCTCTTCCATGAACTCTTTGAGGTCTATCTTCCACGGTTCTATAAAATCGAAAAGCGTTACTGCTGTTTTATTGTTGATATTCAATATTGCATGAATCCCCTCGCGAAGTTTCAAATCGATAAGCTCTTTGGTTGGCTTTTCGCCCGATTCAAAATAGGGAGTTATCGACATGAACAGACTTTTTATATCCGGAGTTTGCTTCACTCGTACAATGTTTATATCGCAATCCTTAATTCCCGTTGGAAGTAGAGACTTATCCATATTCCGATAATAATCTCGTAGAAAAGCACGACTAAATTCTAAGAATATTGCTCTGAATTGCTCATCTCCTCTTGATTTGCGAGTGAAGTTTACTTTGTGATTCTTTCGCAAAAAAGCACATTCTCCGGTTCTGATATTCATTATCTCATCTCCGTTGTGCAACTCCAATTCTCCAGAGTAGATATACACCAAAGTATGATTCTTAACCATGTGCGAGCAAGTCTGGTCTTCATCAAAGTGAAAACTAAGAAACACATCGGAATAGTTGAAAGAAAGAGAATCTGCCATATTTGTCGTTTTTGCAAATATAGCAGATTTGGTTTATTCAGAGGCTCAATTATCTATTACAATTTATGAAACTCATAATACAGCCAAACAATACCATCCTCAATCTCTTTTACCGATTTCAATTCCAGAGCTTGTCCCAATGCAGGTTTCTCACCCTCTTTGCCTTTGTATTCAAAAATAGATGGAATACCCGACAAGCCGTCAATTCCGGGATACACCATAATGCTCAGTTCATTGATAAGCCCGGCATTTAGGAACTCCCCATTGATATAGCCTCCGCCCTCTAGTAGTATTTTCTTGAAGCCAAATTTATCTCCGAGAACTTCCATTGCTTTAGTAATATCTTTTCCGTCCTTTCCCCCGAAAACATACGAGATACCATTATCACGCAAGTGTTGAAGATATTTGTCAGACACCTGTTCGCTGATTATAGTAATGAAACTTTCATCTTTGTGAGCATCAAACAAAACTTTCCCTTTAGGGTCGATGATGATTATTGTGCTGTTGCCATCTCTTTTGCCAACAAAAGCATCTCTTTCCGCAGTTGGTTCTCTATTTTCATAATCAAAAGAATTAGGAAGGAAATACTCCTGCACGGTAGAGCGACCTATCACTATGGCTTCGCCTTCGAGCTTGTCGCTAATTGTAAAATAATGGCTCGACACTTCCTCATTTGTTTTGCCGTTGAATGGATCGGAGTATCGATATGTAATCAATCGTCCGTCGGTTGAGCTCATCATGTGGCAAATAATTTTTGGTCTCATAATAAATGAATTTTTAATGGTTGATGTTTTTAATAAAATTTGATTCTAATAATTAGTAAATTTGGTATTGCGCCCATGCGACTACCACCCCGGCAGTCGCTTCGCTTTGTGCCACCCCTCCTAAAATTAGGAGGGAGTCGGGTAACAACTCAAATTCCAACCGCAAAGAAAAACGACAAATACATAGCTATGATTATGCTCAAAGCTCAAACCAATTTATTGAGAAGCTCAAATGGCATAAAATGGTTTTTTCTATGGTTTGAATGATATAGGTTTGTGGGAGTGAACAATTAAATTTCAAAAAATGAACAAAACAATTTTTATCACCGGAGCATCTTCCGGAATTGGAAAAGCAACCGCAAAACAATTTGCATCAGAAGGATGGAATGTCATAGCTACTATGAGAAATCCACAAGATGATGATGAGTTAAAGAACATCGAAAATGTAGATGTATTAGCATTGGATGTAACAAATCCTGAGCAGGTAGAAAAAGTAGTAAAGTCGGTTATTGACACACACAACATAGATGTTGTCTTCAATAATGCAGGATATGGACTGAGTGGACCTTTGGAAACATTGTCCGATGAAAGAATTATCAAACAGCTAAATACTAATTTTCTCGGTGTGGTACGAGTAACTAAAACTTTTGTTCCTTATTTCAAACAACGAAAGAGTGGGTTATTTCTTACAACAACTTCGATGGCTGGAGTTGTAGGATTACCATTCAACAGCATCTACTGTGCAAGCAAGTGGGCATTAGAGGGATTTGCAGAAGCATTATACTATGAATTGCATCCATACAATATCCAAGTGAAAACCATTGCTCCCGGAGCTGTTTACACTGATTTCGGAATGAAAAATATAGATGCAAGCCATTTGCCCGAATACGATGACATTTCTAAAAAATACATGGAATATATGCTAGGCGACATGACAAACATTGCAGAGAGCATGACTTCTGCGGATTATGTAGCTAACACTGTTTTTGACATCGTGAATGATAATAAAGACCAAATTAGATACATAGCTGGAAAAGATGCAGAAGAAATGTATTCTGACCGAATGGAACTAGGCAATGATGGCTTCCGTCGAAAATTATCGGGGATTCTTTTTGAAGAGTAACTCCACACAAAAATAAGCCATCAGTAAAAATGACACAATAATCCGTAATTTATATACCAAATAGATTATTGATTCATCCGATATTTGTGGAGAAAACTAAGCCCTCTCCCTCTGGAAAGTTGGAGGGGGCTATATTAATTTGCCACATGATGACTTCATTAGACGGCAAGATACACGGAGATTTCATGAATACTCCTGTAACAAGCATAGTGACAAAAGAATATGAGCGCACAAACGACAGCTACAACCCCGATGCATGGCTTTGTGGCAGAGTAACGACAGAGTAGAACTTCACGGATTTCAGAAAACCCGACATAAACGAAAATGCTCCACAAGTCCCGGATGGTGATTATATAGCCAAGCCCGATGCCGAGATGTACTATGTGTCCATCGACCGCTTGGGAAAAGTAGGATGGACTGCATCAACACTAAAATATAAAGATCGTCCGGAAGCTCACATCATCGAAGTGTTGAGCGAGAAAGCTCCATGACAAGGTTTGATGACTTGAATTTTTAGGCGCACCCGATTTTTATTTTCTGTTTTCGTGTGCACGATTTTGTACACAATTTCAGGGCATCGCAATGAAATGTCGTTGTATTTTTGAATTTCAAATTTTGATTGACTTTTTGTGATTTTTGGGCGTTTGACAGTTAGTGAAATTGTATTATATAGTAGTTTTCAGAACCTTCCTCTCCGCAATAAACGCTGAATTTCAGTAATTTGCAAAACTTGTACATGAACTTGTACACGAAAACGTCCAAAATATAAACTTTTGGGCGTTTCTTGATGTTGCCGAAGCTGAACTTCCTATCAACTTTAGAACCTTTGTAGCTGATGTTGTTATGCCGAAATGATATTCCCTCCACCTCGCCTGTGGGTCTTTTTCGCTTATAATCGTTGTTCACGGAGATTAGTTTAAATGCGATTATAGACTATATGAACGTGTGGATTTTCTGTGTTTTCATGCTTCACTATGATATATTGAGTGTTCTTTATGCCCATTTCTTGCATATATTCTTTGGCAAGCTCAGTCATAAACTCATCGGACATTCTTCATTGATCTTTGGGAGAAAATGCCAAAGGAATATGTCCGACAGCTTGCTTTATTTCCTTTCGCCCCGAGCGTTGCATGGCAAAACTTTTGATAACATCTTGCCTTTCCAATGCCAATACTCCCTCAGCTTCGAGCAATGTAGTCGAAGACAAAAAAAAGCATTTAATTCTGCGAGAGAAAGCGCAAAGAGAGAAATTACAAACAAAACGGACATTTACTAATAAAAATTTTTCATATCTTTGTCGCCGATTTTGGTGCTAAACTCTCTTTTTCGGGGAATTAGTTAAAAGGGAATCAGGTGCGAATCCTGGACAGACCCGCTGCTGTAATCTTCATCAAAGTCTCTGAGCAATACTCAAAACCACTGTTCGCTTTGCGAATGGGAAGGGCACTCGGAGATGAAGTAAGTCAGAAAACCTGCCAATATATTTTATATAGTTTTTATGCTTTCGGGGAATAGAGCGGAGGAACATGAGACTGTCGGGTATTTTACCTGCACCTTTCATACACCCTTTTATTGCCCGCTAGTTATCATTTGAAAGTTATAATATGACTTACATTAGGCTTGCGCTTATTATCGCCGTTTTGCTGTGTGCAGAATGTACATTGGCACAAAGTAGGCTCGACAGCTTGCAACACATAAAGGAAATTGTTGTAGAGGGACGGAAATACAAAGAAGTAATCCCTGCACAGACGCTTTCGGGCAAGGAGCTAGAATCTCTGAATAGTTTTTCTGTTGCCGATGCAATCCGTTATTTCTCAGGTGTGCAAGTGAAGGACTACGGTGGCATTGGCGGGCTTAAAACTGTAAACATTCGTAGTATGGGAACTCAACACGTTGGGGTTTTCTATGATGGTATTCAGTTGGGTAATGCACAAAATGGGACTGTAGACCTAGGGAAGTTTTCTCTTGACAATTTGGAGGAAATATCGGTATATAATGGTCAGAAAAGTGAGATTTTCCAACCTGCCAGAGACTTTGGCTCATCTGGTTCTGTCTATTTACGTTCTCGCACTCCTAAGTTCAGAAACGGAAATACTTACAATCTAAAAGCTACAGTAAAAGGCGGTTCGTTTGACCTCATAAATCCCTCAATTCTATACGAAACCAAGGTTAATGACAAGGTCAGTGCCTCTTTCAACACCGAGCTTATCAACTCGTCGGGGAAATATAAATATCGATATAAAAGAGTGAACACCAACACCGGCGAAACGATGTATGACACTACCGCAATAAGACAAAACGGCGATGTATTTTCGGTAAGAGCCGAGGGTGGGTTGTATGGAACAGTTGAGAATGGCTTTTGGAAAACGAAAGCTTATTTCTACAACTCAAACAGAGGTATTCCCGGAGCCATCGTAAACAACGTTTGGAAGCATGCACAACGTCAACGAGACAAGAACTTCTTTGTTCAAGGTTCATTTCAAAAGGCATTCTCAGATAAGTATGAGTTCCAAGCCAATGCAAAGTATGCCTATGACTGGATGAACTATGTGAACCCTGACACTACTCTGATGCTTATTGACAACACATTTAAGCAGCAAGATGTATATGTCTCGGTAGCAAATAAGTATTCAATTCTTGACAATTGGGATGTAGCTTTATCTGCCGATGTTCAGCACAATACTTTGCGTTCGGATATGGCGGGCTTTGTTTATCCCAAGCGAACTACGGTGCTTGTGGCAGCAGCAACGGCAGCAGAGTTAGGAAGAGTGAAAATGCAAGCTAGTGTTTTGGCAACGATAGTGCGAGAACGCATCAACTCGGACAATTCGGCTCAGAATGACACCGTAGCAGCAGCTCCAAACAAACAAGAATTTACTCCGGCTGTGTTTGTGTCGTACAAACCATTCAATAGTGAGAACTTCAGTCTGCGAGCATTCTATAAGAATATATTCCGAATGCCAACCTTTAATGATTTATACTATACAGACATCGGCAATATTGCACTAAAACCCGAATATACACATCAGTATAACCTAGGATTTCATTACAATAAAAATTACAATAGTGGTTTTGTTGCTAGATTTCAGTTGCAAGCTGATGCGTATTATAATGAAGTAACCAACAAGATTATTGCTGTGCCAAAAGGTAGCGGTCAGTATCGTTGGATGATGATGAACTTGGGTAAAGTAGAGATTAGGGGTGTAGATGTTTCATCAACATCGATGTATCGACTAGGCAAAGACATGATGCTTAATCTCAAATTGTCATATACATATCAAAAGGCACAAGACTTTACAGAGCGCAAAAGCGATGAAATGCAAGATGTAACCTATGGCGGACAGATAGCGTATATCCCATGGCACAGTGGCTCTGTCATCGCAGGATTAGCATATAAGCAATGGAACTTGAATTACAGTTTCATATACGTGGGTGAGCGATACCATAACTCGGCAAACATCCCTGCCAACTACGAACAACCGTGGTACACTCACGATATGTCGGTGCTGAGGAATTTCAAAATAGGGAATACAAATATGAGAGTGGCAGCAGAGATAAACAACCTGCTTAGTCAAGACTATGAAGTGGTGTTGAACTACCCTATGCCGAAAAGAAATTATAAGCTTATAATAACAATAGAAATATAAATGAACAAACAATTATTAACACTATTTTTCTTTGTCACCCTAATCGGGTGTAGGGAAGATCTAGGGATACTGCCTTCGGAAGAAATTGACACCGGCGATGGTCAGGAGAGTGGAGATTATGCAGGCTTTTACCTCCTTAACGAGGGGAATATGGGGTCTAATAAATCAACACTTGATTTCATGGACTTTGAGTCGGGGCGTTATACTCGTAATATATATGCCGAGCGAAACCCTACGGTTACAAAAGAATTGGGGGATGTGGGAAATGATGTCGGAATATATGGCAGCAAACTGTATGCTGTTATCAATGTTTCGAATAAGGTTGAGGTTATGACTGCAGACTCAGCAATCAGAATCGGACAAATTGATATTCCAAACTGTCGTTTTATTAAATTTCATGAAGGATATGCCTACGTTACATCCTATGCCGGTCCGGTGGTTATCAATCCCGATTACAAACAATTGGGATATGTAGCAAAGGTTGATACGGCAACTTTGGAGATTGTCTCTACTTGTTTGGTAGGTTTTCAGCCTGATGAATTAGACATTGTTGATGGCAAGATATATGTAGCGAACTCAGGAGGATATATGGGAGCCGGTGGCGGAGATGCTACATCGGACTATGAACACACCGTATCGGTCATCGACATTGATAAGTTTGACGAAGGCGAAGGCGAGCGCATAGATGTAGCCTATAACCTAGAGCGATTGAAAGCTGATAAAAGAGGCAACCTATGGGTAAGCTCACGAGGTGATTACTACGATTTGCCATCGCGACTATTCTTCATAGATACCGAAAAGCAGATGGTTACAGACACTATCAATAAAGCTGCATCAGACTATTGGATTGATGACGATTTGATTTATGTCTACGGCTCGGAGTTTAGTTATATCACACATAGCTGGGAGATGATATACTATGTTGTGGATGCACTTACTCATGAGATAGTCAGAGAACAAATAATAACCGACGGAACGGATGAAGAAATAGAAAAGCCTTACGGCATAATGGTTCATCCCGAAACAAAAGATATATACATAACCGATGCCGGAGACTATGTCTCGCCCGGACTGCTCTATTGCTTCTCTAACAAGGGCGAAAAGAAGTGGTCGGTAAGAACAGGAGATATACCGGGGCGCTTTGTGCTACTACCAAAAGAATTGAGTAAATAATTATAAACATAAAACAATTTAAACTATCAATTTTAGCTGTTTTTTGTGCTGCTCTTTGCATCCAAAGCTATAGCAAAGACGACTCTGTGGATGCACCAGAAGAATATTATGTACTCCAGAAAGATGACATTTACATTGAAGTTACTGGAACTGGTTTTCAGACAACAAACGAGTAGATGTTCACTATAAAACCTCAAACAGTATCCGACGAAGGGGTGAGCTATGAATGGCAAGTAAACTTTGAAGAATATTCTTCTCAGAAGAGGTTTGAGAAGATATTGGAAACAACAATAAGATGATGATCACCCTAGGCGGATATGGTGGTTATGTAACGGTTGGGTTCGACCATACCATTAAAAACAAAGAGGGCAAGATGGACTTTCGCATTGTGGCAAATGCATTCTATGCAGAATTAAACGGAGTTCCTGATGAAGATGAATGGTATGAGATTGCAGAAAGTTCGCATGTTGACCATACGCAAGAAGCTTTCTATCAGATGGGAATAGATGCCGGTAACGACATGAACTTTTATAAGGATTATGAGATGACATACTACAAGCCGGATGAAAACAAAGAACCTGAAGAAGTGCCCGGAGTATATGGCGTGGATGATGAATATATAAAATGGAAAGACAATAAAGGTAATAGCGGATTTAAAGTAAGAAATAATTATCATGCTCAACCATATTATCCACAATGGGAAGAAGACGAAAGTATCACCTTCATAGGAACTCGTTTGCCACAGAATGGTATCGACGAAAGTGGACAAGGCAATTATTTTGTTCTTTATACATTTGGCTATGGCTATGCAGACAATAGAAATAATGGTGCAGACTTAGCGTGTATAGATATATCATGGGCAGTCGATTCTAATGGCAACAAAGTAAATCTTCCGGGGGTAGAACTTCATAAAGGTATATTGTGGAGGAGATCAAGAAAACGGATGCTTAGGTGAATGTTCTACAAAGATAACAGACATCTATGACTTGCACCTTGCAGGGGAGGATATTAACACTATAGAAAATTAATTCGAGAAATTAATATATATATGTAACTGTTTGAAAGGGCAACCGCATAGTGCGATTGCCCTTTTTAGGTAACTTCATATCTCTGCAAGATATTTACAAGCGCATTACCATACTGCCGATGAAAAAAATACACTTCAAAAGTCTGTTTTATACTCGGAATTTGTAATTTTACAGTCTAAAATAGAAAAAATGACAGAGATTATCCCGGCAATTGATATTATAGACGGTAAATGTGTTCGTCTTTCAAAAGGAGACTACAATAAAAAGAAAGTCTACAATTCAAATCCTTTGGAAGTGGCAAAAGAATTTGAAGACTCCGGAATAAGAAGACTGCACCTTGTAGACCTCGACGGTGCCAAATCAAAATCAATAATAAACCACAAAACCCTAGAAAACATTGCCAACAAAACGTCTCTCATTATCGATTTTGGCGGTGGAATAAAAAGCAAAGCCGATATTTCACTCGCACTCGACAGCGGAGCAAGTATGGTAACTTGCGGCAGCATTGCAGTGAAATCTCCCGAAACAGTCTTGCAATGGGCGCAAGAATTTGGAGCAGACAAAATAATAATTGGAGCAGACATAAACAATATGAAAATCGCCGTTGCAGGATGGCAGGAAGAGACCGAACTGCATATTGACGAGTTCCTGACTGACTACTATAATAAAGGACTACGCAAGGTTATATCCACAGACATAGAAAAAGACGGAATGCTGATGGGCACAAACCTAGAACTATACGCACACCTCTTGGAGACTTTCCCCGAAATAGAAGTAATAGCAAGTGGCGGGGTAACAACTATGGAAGACGTGGACAAACTCATTGCTCAAAAAGTCCATGGTATTATTATCGGAAAAGCTATTTACGAGGGAAAAATATCATTGGCAGATCTAGCAAAACGAATAAAGTAACACCACTTACTGTATATCGAAACATCAGGAAACGTGTCATTCTGTCACTCCTGCTTAAGCATTTCTAGGTCTAAGTGTGCCAAAACCTGCAATTCTTGTCAATGGCACAAACATTGAACATACAGAGGCAGAATAAAAAATTAAAAACAAATAAATATCATGGGAAAAATTATTGGAATAGACTTAGGCACAACAAACTCTTGTGTGTCTGTAATGGAGGGTAACGAGCCTGTTGTAATCGCTAACAGCGAAGGACACAGAACGACTCCCTCAATAGTGGCATTTGTCGATAACGGCGAACGCAAAATCGGCGACCCTGCAAAACGTCAGGCAATCACCAACCCACATAAAACCATATACTCTATAAAAAGATTCATGGGTGAGACTTTCTCGGAAATTTCCGACGAAGCAGGCAAGGTTGCATACGAGGTAGTGAACGAAAGCGGTGTGCCACGTGTAGTAATCGACGACAAGAAATATTCTCCTCAGGAAATTTCGGCAATGGTACTTCAGAAAATGAAGAAAACTGCTGAAGATTATTTAGGACAAAGCGTAACAGAGGCTGTTATCACCGTACCTGCTTATTTCAACGACTCGCAACGTCAAGCTACAAAAGAAGCAGGAGAAATTGCCGGACTAACTGTTAAGCGTATCATCAACGAGCCCACAGCAGCATCATTGGCATACGGACTCGACAAGATGGACAGAGACATGAAAATTGCAGTATTCGACCTTGGTGGTGGTACTTTCGACATATCTATCCTTGAGCTTGGCGACGGTGTGTTTGAAGTAAAATCAACAGACGGCGATACCCACCTTGGTGGCGACGACTTCGACCGAGTGATTATCGACTGGTTGGCAGAGAGCTTCCTTGCCGACGAAAAAATAGACTTACGCAAAGACCCTATGGCTCTGCAACGCCTTAAAGAAGCAGCAGAGAAAGCCAAAATCGAACTTTCGTCATCTACTTCTACAGAGATAAACCTGCCATATATTATGCCGGTCGACGGTATACCAAAGCACCTTGTTAAAACTCTTAGCAGAGCTCAGTTTGAGCAACTAGCCGAAAAACTTATAAATGCAATCATCGAGCCTTGCACCAAAGCCCTTAAAAATGCAGGACTTAAAGCAACTGACATTGACGAGGTTATTCTTGTCGGAGGCTCAACACGTATCCCTGCCGTACAAGAAAAGGTGCAGACTTTCTTCGGCAAAACTCCATCAAAAGGAGTGAACCCCGACGAAGTGGTGGCTCTTGGCGCAGCTATACAAGGCGGAGTACTTACAGGCGAGGTGAAAGACGTACTATTGCTAGATGTTACTCCTCTGTCTTTGGGTATTGAGACAATGGGCGGAGTGTTCACCAAACTCATCGAGTCGAACACAACCATACCTACCGAGAAAGCCGAGACTTTCTCAACAGCAACAGACAATCAGCCATCGGTAGAAATACACGTATTGCAAGGCGAGCGTCCAATGGCAAACGGAAACAAAACAATAGGGCGTTTCCATCTCGACGGTATTCCTCCACAGCCAAGAGGTGTGCCACAAATCGAAGTGAAATTTGACATCGATGCAAACGGTATATTGAACGTTCATGCCAAAGATAAATCTACAGGCAAAGAGCAGAGTATCAGAATTGAAGCATCGTCGGGTCTCAGCGATGAAGAAATCAAGAGAATGAAAAACGAAGCAGAGGCTAATGCAGCAGCAGACGAAGAAGCGAAGAAAGGGGCAGACTCCGTAAATAAAGCCGACAATATGATTTTCCAAGTGGAAAAACAAATGAAGGAATACGGCGACAAACTACCTGCCGACAAAAAAGATAACATCGAAGGTGCATTAACTAAGCTGAAAGAAGCTCATGCAAGCAAGAATGTAGCAAACATCGAGGCTGCAATAACAGCAGTAGAGACAGAGTTACAAAATGCAGCGCAAGACTTCCAAAACGCCGCACAAGCAGGTGCCGGCGCACAAGGGCAAGAGCAAGCATCTAATGCCGAAGCCAACAATAGTGGCTCAGACGAAGCAGAGGATGTTACTGATGTTGATTTTGAAGAGGTGAAATAAAATGTGATTAGCAACAATCACTAAATAGCAAAAAAGGCTACAAACCAAGTGTTTGTAGCCTTTTTTATGCACTCTCATCTCTATAACTATCAATTTTTCAGAAACTTCCTTGCTGCACGCATCTATTCGTCGTGGAGATTTCGTCTCTCCCCCAGCAGTTTGATAAAAACAGGCAGATGGTCTGAATACCCTCCGTAATAATGGTAGCCTCCATAGGTACGGTCAGGAAACAGCCGATGCGTCTTGCGATCTTTTACCATCATCCACCGATGTTTGAGAATTTGCAATCCTTGCGAAGATAAACGCAACTCCCTTTCGTGGCTCAACAGAGACTGGCTAACAATCATTTGGTCAAACATATAATAGCGTCTCTCGTACTCTACTGTTCCATTCTTTCTTGCATGAAGTGGATATGCAAGGTTTATGAGATCTTTGGGATTCTTGCTTCTTCTATTTTTCACGCCTAACACACGAGTCAGGGAAACATCAACCGGGGTATCATTAAAATCTCCCATAATCAATATTTCAGCATTAGCATCTTGTTGGCAAACCTCCTGCACAGCATACTTCAGCGTCCGCGAAGCATCGATTCTATTAATCTGGCTTATTGTTTTTCCTTCTCGTCTTGACGGCCAATGATTAATAAAAACATGCAAATTGTCAATACCTTTCATCCTGCCCTGCACATGCAAAATTCCTCTTGTGTGCGTAGATTTGGTTTTAGTCAGATAAACCTTCAGTTGCCTAAAATCTTTTATCTCAAAATGTTGCTTATCATAAAGGAAAGCAACATCTATACCGCGTCTGTCGTCCGAATCTACATGGGCAAAACCATAGGTATCATGAAGGTTAAAGCGCTTCAACAGATCCTTTATCACAACTTCATTTTCGACCTCAGCAAGACCTATCAACACCGGCATCTGTCTATGAATCGACCTGATAACTCTGGCTATGTGCCCCAACTTCATTTTATACTTTTTATAGGTCCAATGCATTTTACCCTCAGGAGTAAAATCGTTGTCATTGGTGTCCGGGTCAGACTTAGTATCATATAAGTTCTCTACATTATAGAACATTATTGCGCGCCCTACGGAGGATAGTAATTCATTCATTGCCTATATTTTGCTCCCGACTGATATTTTTGTCAGACAGATATTATTTACATAAAAACGACCCAAACTAACACCTTATTAAGGAAGAAGTTTGGGTCAATACAAATTTTTACTTTTTTAAGTCTTAGTCAACTTTAAGTTGAGACTTCTTATCTGCATTATTAACTTTTAGGATTCTTGTATTACCTCCTTCCTTGAGGTTTACATCCACAGGTGCATTTGTACGCCAGTTGCCTCGTGTAAAATCAGGTATTTCCATTGTCTGAGACCGATGGGATACAGAATGCTCGCTCAATGGTCCTATACTACTCCACAAGGCAGCATCATAGACATCTTGTGCCAATGGCAGTCCGTTGCGCAAGTTATCTATCAAGTGCCAATCCATCACTGTATCCATACCGCCATGACCTCCGATTTGCTTAGCCATATCTCCCACTTTTTTAATAATCTCTGGGGTGTATTTTGCTTGCAATTCTTTCATCTCTTCCTCCGATACAAATTTATGACCAAAAGCAATCTTGCCCGGAGTAGGATACTTACGCGCAAAACCCGTTGTTCCACTCAAAAGATGTATTCTAGAGTATGGTCTAGGAGAAGTAACATCATGCTGAATCATTATTGTCTTGCCGTTCACGGTTCTTATGGTAGAGGTATTCATATTTCCTCGGTAGCCATCGCTTACAAAGCTGTTATAAAAGGAGTCTTCTGATGCCCTCTTTTTTGCCTCTTCTGCCATCATAAAATCATTGGTCGACACTGACACCAAAAAGTCCGCTTGGTCTCCTCTGTTTAGACCCATTGATTGTGCCACCGGTCCAAGACCATGTGTCGTATATAGATTACCGTTTCTGTGTTGGTTTTCTTTCAGTCTCCACATATCGGCATAAGCATAGTTGCCGGACTTTTCAAATTTGGCAAAGTTTAGGCTTAACAAATCGTGTATATATGCTCCTTCGCCATGTATCAACTCGCCAAAAGCTCCTTGTTGAGCCATGTTGAGGGTAAGTATTTCAAAGTCATCGTAACAACAGTTTTCAAGCATCATGCAATGTTTCCTTGTGCGCTCTGAGGTCTCCACCAAACGCCAACAGTCTTCGATTGTTTCGGCAGCAGGAACTTCGGTTGCAACATGTTTACCATGCTCCATGCCATAGACACATATATCAGTGTGCAGCTCCCATGGTGTTGTGATATAAATTAAATCCAAGTCTGGGTCTTCACACATCTTTTTCCACGAGTCCTCATTGCCGGCATATACTTTTGGCTTCTTGATGCCTCTCTTGTCAAGGTTTGCTACAATTTTATCTACCCTCTCTGAATATTTGTCGCACAATGCGGCTATTTCTACTCCCTCAATATGAGACATTCTTGTTACTGCTCCTGGACCACGCATCCCCAAACCAACGAAACCAATACGAACCGTATCCAACTTGGGTGCACGATAACCACACATATTGAAAACAGAACTTCCAAAATTAGACGTTCCCTTAGAACTTGAACTTAAGTCTTTGGCATTCACTCTATTCCCTCCTAACATTGAGCCTGTTGCCAATGCTCCGGCACCTGCCAATCCAGTCTTTAAGAAAAATCTCCTATTACTCTTCATATTTTAAAATTTTATTGATATTTGCCTGCTATTAGCCCGCTAAGTTAATAAAAACTATTCACTCTGTCATAATGGTTCCGAAACATTTATTTAAGAAAGGAAACGCAGCTTACACAACCACATGAAAAACAACTGCTTACAACAGCAGTAGCGTCTTGTCAGCAAGCTCTTTCGTCATCTAGTCTTAGTCTATAACATAAGTAAATCGCCTTTGACAAAAGCGACACACAAGGATAATTATCTAAAACACAATCATTTCTATCAAGGTCTACAGACTCATTGTATGGGCTAAGCCCATTCTGTGGGAGATTATGCTTATATTAGTTTGTTTATCTGTCTATCGTTTGTGGTTTCTCAGGCATTTTAATTCTTCATTGACACCAATACTAAACAAAAAAAGGGATGCCTTATAGGCACCCCTTAATCTTATAAAATATTATACAAAATATTTTTACATCATTCCTGGCATTCCCATGCCACCGCCGCCACCCGGCATCGGTGCTTCTGGCTCAGGAATTTCGGTAAGCACACATTCTGTTGTCAAGAACATACCTGCAATAGATGCTGCGTTCTCAAGTGCTATTCTTGTTACTTTTGCAGGGTCGATTACTCCGGCATCAGTAAGATTTTGGTATTCGTCAGTACGTGCATTGTAGCCAAAGTCGCCTTCGCCTTCGCATACTTTCTGCACTACCACCGCTCCTTCTTTTCCTGCGTTGAAAACAATCTGACGTAAAGGCTCCTCAATAGCTCTTTTTACTATCTCAACACCTGTAGTCTCGTCTTCGTTTGCACCTTTCAGTCCTTCAAGGGTTTTGATTGCACGTATAAGAGCAACTCCTCCTCCGGCAACAATTCCTTCCTCAACGGCAGCGCGTGTTGCGCTCAATGCATCGTCAACTCGGTCTTTCTTTTCTTTCATTTCTACTTCTGTCGCAGCTCCTACATAAAGTACAGCAACCCCTCCAGACAATTTTGCTAAGCGTTCTTGTAGCTTCTCTTTGTCATAGTCGGAAGTAGAACTTTCTATTTGCTTTTTGATCTGACCAACTCTTGCGCTTATGGCATCAGAGCTACCGGAACCATTTACAACGGTAGTGTTTTCTTTGTCTACTGTTATCTTTTCGGCAACTCCAAGCATTTCAAGGCTTGTGTCTTCCAATTTCATTCCTTTTTCTTCGGTAACAACTGTTCCTCCGGTAAGTATTGCGATGTCTTCCAACATCTCTTTGCGCCTGTCTCCAAAACCCGGAGCTTTAACAGCACATACCTTCAATGCTCCTCTCAAGCGGTTCACCACTAGCGTAGCAAGAGCCTCGCCGTCAATATCTTCCGCTATTATCATCAAGGGACGACCTGACTGTGCTGTTTGCTCAAGTACAGGAAGAAGATCCTTCATGGTGCTGATTTTCTTATCATAAATCAAGATATATGGGCTGTCTAGTTCTGCAGACATCTTCTCGCTGTCGGTTACAAAGTATGGAGAGATATAGCCACGGTCAAACTGCATTCCTTCTACCACGTCAACATAGGTATCTGTTCCCTTAGACTCTTCAACGGTGATAACACCTTCTTTGTTAACCTTCTCCATTGCTGTTGCAATCAACTTACCTATTTCGTCATCGTTGTTTGCCGAAACTTTAGCCACTTGCTCGATTTTGCTATAGTCGTCGCCAACTTGAATAGACTGCGACTTGATGCTATCTATAACCTTTGCAACAGCCTTGTCAATGCCTCGTTTCAAATCCATTGGATTTGCTCCGGCTGTAACATTTTTTAGACCAACATTGATAATAGACTGAGCTAGCACTGTTGCTGTTGTAGTACCATCACCGGCGTCATCTCCTGTTTTTGATGCTACCTCTTTAACCATTTGTGCTCCGATATTCTCTGCCGCATCTTCAAGCTCAACCTCTTTTGCAACGGTAACTCCGTCTTTAGTGATTTGAGGAGATCCAAATTTCTTTTGGATTACAACATTGCGACCTTTAGGTCCTAGTGTAACTTTAACTGCATCTGCTAGTTTGTCAACACCGGCTTTTAGCTTGTCGCGTGCTTCAATATTAAATACTATATTTTTAGCCATTTTATTTATTTTTCTGTGTTTGTTAATAATTAAACGATGTAAAGAATATCGTTATGTGAAATTAGCAAGTAGTCTGTTCCGTCGATATTCAATTCGGTACCTGAATACTTACCATAAAGAACAGTATCTCCTGTTGACACTTCCATTTGTTCGTCTTTTTTTGCATCTCCTACAAGCACAACAGTCCCTTGTTGAGGTTTTTCTTTTGCTGAGTCTGGAATAATTATACCGCTCGCTGTTTTAGTTTCAGCTTCTTGAGGCTTAACAAGCACTTTGCCTGCTAAAATTTTCCCTTTTAGTTCTGACATTTTTTTCGATTTATTATTAATACTACTTTTTGTTTTTAACTATCACACTGTATTCACAATTTGTGCCAAAACCATTATAGTGACACTTTGACACATAAAAGAAAAAGCAAATGACATTCCCTAAAAAAAAAGCCCTAAGGGATAATCCTTTAGGGCTTTTTTTGTCAAAATAGCTCTTCTTTTACTGCCCCTCTTCCGAAGGCGTTTGTGTTCCTTCAGGAAGTTCTTCAACTCCTTCAGGAATTACAGGACTTGTATTAAAATTTTGTTGACTATTTTGGATATTTCTTTCTATTTGTTCCTGCTGATATTCGTTCGATGGCCCCTGCATAACATCGCCACCTCCAGAATAAGTAATGATAGTTGAACAAATAACCAAAACGACTAATGCCAAGGCTAGATACCAAGTACCTTTTTCTGCAATATTAGTACTGCTTTGTACTCCAACCACTTGATTGACTGACGAATAGTTGGCTGCCAAACCTCCGCCTTTAGACTTCTGTGCTAATACAATAAGTACAAGCAAAATGCTTACTACTATTATTAAACCTATAATAAATCCCATCTTTCTTATATTTTATTTCAATAAACAAGGCAACAAAGATAATAACTCTTTCGCAAAAATTGAACTTTTCGTCAATTAAAATGTTTTTTGCTACTTATAGTTTAGACTTTAGCTTGGCAATCCTTTCGTCAAAGATTGGAATACTATCAGGAAATTTCACTTTTAAATCCTCATATATTTTAACTGCCATTCCATACTTACCCTTCTTTTCAAACAAGTCTGCCAATGTCTCTGCAAACAACGCTCCATCAGGCATTCCTACACTTGTGGGCGGGATGTTTTCTGAAGCCGTTTCTGTAGGAGTAGTATCCACAGAGTCTGTTGCTGCTTTAGAATCAAGTGTCGAGTCTTTCTCTTTTTCATCCTCTGTTATGGGTTCTGCTATAATCTTGTCTTGTTCGGTTTGTTCCTTTACAAGTCTTGCTTTTATTGCCTCAAACGAATGTTCGTCGTCTGCAATTATCTCAGAGTTATTGGCTTGTTCCTTATTATCATTTTCATTTCTGGCTGTTTGGTCAGCCTCTGAAATCAACGATAAGGTACAAGTCTTTTCCTGATGATTATTCTCGGGCAAAGATTCTATTGCTAAGTCTTGAGTTTCTAGCTCCACATTACAGTCCTCTGGTTTTGACTCCTGATTCTCGGTGTTTGCTTCTTCTTTAAGGTTCTTACTTGCATTGATAGACATTGCCAAAGATTTTAAATCGGAATTGCCGGCGATGCTACTTTGTTGTTTATATTCCTTTTCAATATCGTAAGTTGGCACAGCTGCAATATTTATATCTCCCTCCTGCTTAAATCGCTCATTAAAGATTTTTCTAAGCAATTCCTTATCAAACACAAAATCTGAGAACCTATTCGCCTGTATATCAAACTCGTCCGAAGACTCTTCTTTTATTCTTCTCAGGTAATTTATTACGCCAAGCTGAAACCAAGGATATTTTTCAGTCAAAACCTCCTGGTCAGCAATCGTTTGCTTATCAAATATATCCATTTTACTTCGTTTTTGCTTTTACCAATTTCCCAATGTTGCATTATAAATATCCTCAACCAACTTGTCTATTATCAATGGCAGTACACTACTTTCGGCTTGCGACAAGCCCATTTCTGTACTATACTCCTCATAAGCCGAAAAATCTCTCTCGAAACTCTGATCGTCGGCCTTGTTATTTATATAGTTTACCTTAACCGTTACGGTCATTCTATTTTTATCGGCAGTATCATCGTTTGCCGTAATTGCTACCGAGCGTATAGTATAGCTCGAGATATAGCCCGAAAGCTCTAAATCGCCATTCTCTCCTACTAGCTTCAATGGGCTTTGTTTCACCATCTTGTCCTGAAGCGCATTAGTAAAATCCTGACTCAATGAAGGATTTATCAGTTTTGCCCTATTGTCAAAAAACTCCACGCTAATGTTTTCTTCGCCATTTCCGAGCGACACTACCCTAAAAGAATATCTGACCGAACAAGCCGAAACAACTGCTATCCCTAGCACCAATATAAATGCTCTACAAATTGATGTCATACTCCTTTATTTTTCGATATAGTGTTCTTACCGATATCCCTAACTCGTCTGCTGCTGATTTTCGCTTACCACTATATTTATTCAATGCTCTGATTATCATCTCCTTTTCATTCTCCTCCAGCGACAATGACACCTCCTCCTCAACATATTCGGTATCGTTGACATTATCGTCGTCGTACGAAACATAAGTATCAACCTTGTCATTGTAGTCTGCCGTCTTTGTAAACAGAGGCACATCGTCGCCAGTATCGTGCAATCTTTTTATTGCTCCGATAGAACTCATCTCTACCGAATCTTTATACTGATGTGTTTCTTTGCTTTTGACAAGCTCCAATACAACCTGCTTCATGTCATTCATTTCTTTGCGCAAATCGTACAAGGCACTGTAAAGCATGTCTCTTTCGCTACGCCCGTCTTCGTGGGCCTTTGCCGAAAGCACCAAGGCAAAACTATTTTCTGATATATTGGGTAAATACCGGGTCAATATTTCGGGTCCGATCTCTCTTATCTCTTCTATTATGGATATTTGCTCAGTTACATTCTTAAGCTGCCGCACATTGCCCGGCCACCTGTAAGTCATCAGTATTCTCTTGGCATCATCGGTGAGTTTTATCTGAGGCATCCTGTATTTATCGGCAAAATCCGATGAGAATTTTTTGAATAGCATGATAACGTCATTCCCTCTGTCTCGTAATGCAGGAACAACTATCGGCACTGTGTTCAAACGATAATATAAATCCTCTCTAAACTTTCCGTCCTCTATTGCCTTGGGGATGTTGAGATTAGTTGCTGCAACCACTCTGACATCCGTCTTATGAACCTCAGAAGATCCGACTTTAAAGTACTCGCCCGACTCTAATACTCGCAACAAACGCGCCTGTGTTGCTAATGGCAACTCTCCAACCTCATCAAGAAATATAGTACCTCCGTCAGCTTCCTCAAAATATCCACGCCTATCGGACAGGGCTCCTGTAAACGACCCTTTTATGTGTCCAAACAACTCCGAATCTATTGTCCCTTCAGGAATTGCACCACAGTTGACAGCAATATATTTCTGATGTTTGCGAGATGAGTACTGATGAAGTATCTGAGGGAAATTCTCTTTCCCTACACCGCTTTCGCCCGTTACCAACACTGACAAATCGGTGGGTGCAACACGCACTGCTGTTTCTATAGCACGGTCTAGACCCGCACTAACGCCTATTATCCCAAACCTCTGTTTTACACTCAATATTTCTGCCATGGCAATTGCGACATTTTGTCATGCAAATCTAATCAATTATCTTGGATCTTCATAAATTAAGCGTTTTTATTGTCTGAGGATGTCGATTGACAGAGAAAGCTCTTAATCAAACTAAACTCCGAGACTCTGCGAGTCTCGGAGTTTAACGAGCCAAGCCCTCCGCACAACACGCTATAAACCAATCCATTGCGCACCGCCGACATGAATGTCGTCTGTTTTCACAGTGCTAAAAACTACTTCTAGATGCGATAATTAGTTAAAAACTAAGGTTTCTTGTTATTTTTTCAGTATCTTGCAAGCCATTTTTTGGTAAATTTGATTTTTTGTAAAGAAATGGTGAAACAGAAAGAAAAGAATAGAGTCGGTGTAGTTTATTCTACCGGCACTAATTATAACTATCAGTACGAGCAGAACGAGGAAGATGAGACTCTGCCTCCGGCACAGCAGAATCTAAAAGTCTGGATAGACAGAAAAGGACGAGGTGGTAAAGAAGTTACTCTAGTCAAAGACTTTATCGGCTTGGAGGAAGACCTCAAGGAATTAGGAAAGAGCTTGAAAACCTCTTGCGGAACTGGCGGTAGCGTCAAAGACGGAGAAATAATAATACAAGGCAATCATCGGGACAAGGTTGTTGAGCTCTTAATTAAATTTGGATATAAGGCTAAGAAAGCAGGGGGCTAAAGTAAGACTCTTGCATCTATAGAAAGGAGCTTGATTATGGATAATTTTGTTGTAATAGTCAATGAACATAGGCACTTAGGTTATATATTGACACCGTATATAATCGAAAAAACTGGGGCGTTCTATACTTGTATAAAGCCAGTAAAAAACTATGACCTTGAGAGCTTTGACTATACATTCACTCCTGTACAAACAAAGATTGTGAACATCTCCGAGAAGTACAGCGACACAGCACTTGCTAAAAGATTCTCGAAGACCAAAAGCACAAACAAGTTCTACGACGAAGTAGATAAATCTTTTTTCGACAGCACCGTAGCTCCTGTAATAGACCAATATATATTGGAGATATACAATCTAATTGTCGAATACGACATCAAGCTCTATCTTAAAAAGAATAAATTTTCAAATCTTTTCGACGAAGACGAAATAAAAATTATAAATAAGCACTCCGAAGCAATCTACAATTTTGAACGTAGCGAAAATGGAACAAAATATTATCTGACTTTCCTGCAAAATGGCAAGCCTATCAAGCTAATTGACAAACAAGTTATATTCTTGACATCCGAGCCATGCCTGATGGTGTACGAAAACGAGATATTTAATTTTGATCATATATCATCGAAAAAGTTACTCCCATTCCTAGAAAGGGATCACATCTTTGTAGATAAACCCGTAGAGAAAAAGTATTACGAGACTTTCGTGAAGAAAGTTGTCGCAAAAAACAATGTAAATGCTGTAGGCTTCGAGGTTGTAGAAGAATTACCAAATCATCATCTGATACTAAATCTGGAGACAGATATAAACGAACAACTTGTATTCTCACCAATATTTATGTACGGCAATACGGAGGTGTCGGCAATAAATCCCAAAAGGGCTTTTGTAGAAATGCAAATGGACAATAACTCTTTGTCTTTCAAGAAATTTGTAAGGAACAAAACATGGGAGGATCGAATGCTGTCGTATTTAGAAAGCCTACGACTAAAAAGAATATCAACAAACCAACTAATTTTAGATGGTAGCAATACCACTGAACTTTCAAAGCAAAAATATGAAACCATCGAATGGATAAAAATTAATATGCCAAATCTTGAAGCTAAAGGGATAAGCCTTAATCAGGATTCGATGGAAAGCAAATACAACACTAGCAAATACTCAATCAGCTTTGGAATAAAAAAGAGTGCCGACAAGAGCGACTGGTTCGACCTTAATGCGTTCGTACAAATTGGTGAATTTTCTATTCCTTTCCTAAAATTCAAAAAGAATATTGTAAACGAAATACGAGAATACACACTGCCTGACGGCTCTATCATAATATTGCCCGAAGAATGGTTCTCGCAATATAAGGACCTTTTTGACATGGCAAAGCTAGATGGCGACAAGATGCTACTGAAGCACCACCATCTACAACTCATTGAACAAGAACCCGCCCTATCTAAGAACAAAGCTGCTAAAGATTTATACTTGTCGGGCACAGATTCTGTATCAAAAGTTGCTATACCAACAAGCATACAGGCCAAACTAAGACATTATCAAAAAGAAGGCTTCCAATGGCTGTACAATCTTGCCGAAAAAGGCTTTGGCGGATGTCTTGCCGACGATATGGGACTAGGGAAAACCCTGCAAGCTATCACACTGATACAAAAGACAATAAACTCATTCAAAGAAAATAATCCAGCAGAAACAACTCCTATCTCATTGGTAGTTGCCCCCGTATCACTACTGAAAAACTGGGAAAACGAATTTAAAAAATTTGCTCCAAATCTCAAGGTCAAAAGGAATCATGGAACCAACAGAATAAAAAACTACAAAGCCGAAAAACTACACTCAAAGTACGATGTGCTTATCAGTACCTACGGAACAATAAGAAATGATATTGACGAGCTTGAGGATATTGAGTTTCTAAATATAGTGCTGGACGAAAGTCAGATTATCAAAAATACAAGCTCTAAAATATATAAAGCTGCAACACGACTTAAATCAAAACAAAAATATGTGCTGACAGGAACACCTATCGAAAATTCGCTGATGGACTTGTGGGCACAACTCAACTTCCTAAACCCTGGACTACTGGGAAACCAAACATACTTCAAAAGAGAGTTTGTAGCACCTATCGAAAAACACAACGACGAGGCAAAACAAGACAGACTATCGCTACTGATACGCCCCTTTATATTACGGCGTTCTAAGAGCGAGGTACTAACGGAGCTACCACCCGTTACAGAGTCTATTATTTATTGCGAAATGAGCGAAGAGCAAAGCTCTCTGTACGAAAAAGAAAAATCGTCAGTGCGAAATATGCTACTCGAACAAATCGACAGTATCGGCATAGAGAAAAGCTCGGTGCTGATACTGCAAGCCCTGAACAAGCTACGACAACTGGCTAACCACCCGAGAATGATAGATATAGACGGCATTGAGTCGGGCAAGATGGAGGAAATAATGCAAAGCCTCGAAAACGTAGTGTCGATAGGACATAAGGTGCTGCTGTTCTCGTCTTTTGTAAAACACCTCTCCCTCCTGTCGGAGGAAATTGACAAACGCGGCTGGGGATGGTCGATGCTGACAGGCAGCACCAAAAACCGCCCCGAAGTGATTGACGAGTTTCAAAACGACCCCGACAAAAGCATCTTCCTTATCTCGCTGAAAGCCGGAGGTGTAGGTCTGAACCTCACCGTGGCAGACTACGTATTCATCGTTGACCCATGGTGGAACCCCGCCGCCGAAATGCAGGCTATCGGCAGAGCACACAGAATCGGACAAGAGAATAAAGTGTTCGTTTACAGATATATATCTACCGACACCATCGAAGAGAAAATATTGAAACTCCAAGAACATAAAGATGCCCTCGCCAAAAAGTTTATCGACTCCAACAACCCAATGAAGAAAATGAATAAGGACGAAATAATGTCGCTTTTTAATTGACAATGAAAAGACATAAGGACACTAGGAGAGGCGCACTTATAAAGGAACTTAAAATGGGTGAAGAATCCGGCTTCGTAGAGAATTTCGACAAAGATGAACTTCTGAAAAGATTACATAAGAAGATAAATTCCTGAACAAATCAATAAGATATGCCACGCCCATCAACAAAAGCGCAACTAATAGATGTAGGAGGCGAGAGCTTCGAGAAGCTATTTGATATCATCCGAAGCATGACGGAAACGGAGCAAAATCAGACATTTACTTTTGATGATAGAGACCGGAATATTCGTGATGTTTTGGCACACCTCTACGAATGGCATCAGCTGCTATTGAACTGGGTAAAGGAAAATCAGTCGGGAAATAACATGCCTTTCCTGCCCAGCCCATACAACTGGAAAACATATCCGCAAATGAATATCGGATTTTGGGAAAAACATCAACAAACACCTTTAGACAAATCTGTCTCGCTATTAATGAAAAGCCACTCGGAAGTAATGACAATGATTGACACATTCTCGGACGAAGAACTATTTACTAAAAAGTATTTCTCATGGATAGGTATGACAAGCCTTGGCAGCTACTGCATTTCGGCAACATCAAGCCATTATGACTGGGCATTGAAAAAAGTGAGGAAACACAAAAAATCCCTTGGCAAGTAAAAAGATCTTTTTGCAAAAAAACGCATCATCCAGAGTCTATCCATAATGTATAGAGTATGATCTAGAAAGATCAAGGCTTGCGAAACTCTGTGAACTAGGAGTTTACTTGTGTAAAGGACTGATTTGCAAAATGAGCATAACGCAGATATTGGACTTTATAGACGGTCTCTACCTAATTATTTTCCCTCCTGCAACAACATCCGACGACACAAAGGTGTTGGCTCCAATTACCGCTCCACTGCCTATGGTGACACGACCAATGATTGAAGCATTAGAATAAATCACAACATTATCTTCAATAATTGGATGACGGTCTATGCCCTTGATGGGATTACCGTCGGCATCAAGCGGGAAGCTCTTTGCTCCAAGGGTTACCCCCTGATAAATCTTTACATGCTCACCAATTATCGAGGTCGCACCAATGACAACACCCGTTCCATGGTCGATAGCAAAATACCGCCCAATTGTAGCCTTAGGATGAATATCAATGCCTGTCTTTGAATGTGCCAACTCCGAAATAATACGTGGCAGCAAGGGTACTCCCAACTTACTCAAAGCATTGGCTAGTCTATAGCTCGATACTGCCGACAAGCCTGGATAACAAAAGATTATCTCGCTAAAACTCACCGCCGCAGGGTCACCGTCATACAAAGCTCTAACATCAGAATACAAAGCAGACTGCAAGTCAGGGATTTGCTCTATAAGACTATCTATAGCCTCTTTAGCTCTAGCCTCGCTCTCACACTCCGAACAACCTGTGCTGTAAACCAATACGGCATAAACCTGACGACGCAGACGATGCTTCAACTCGTCAAGACAATCCGACACATGCCGTTCTACATCTTTGGAGATATAACGATTGTCGCAGATATGACCGGGAAACACCAACTCCCGAAATAACCCCTCCACCGCTTCTATCTCTCTTACCGAAGGTAAGGTACGGCTAAGGTCAATGGCTCCACTTCCGTCGGTGGTATTTCCCGACGAATTGAAAAATGCTGTGCATTGCTCTGCTAATGCCTTGCTGATTCCGTCTGTTTTTTTATTCATTTATAATTAACCATTTACAATTCACCATTAAAAATGGCTGTTGTTTGCTTTTTATTCTTCCTTATTCAACATATCTGAACCATTACCTGTTTTTTGTATATACTTTACCATCCCACTCTAGTTGATGGTCATTTAATATTTTCACAAAATCACCTTGTAGTCTTAAAGAGTTAATATAGCATGCTGTAAGTTTTGGTATATCTATTTTAAAGACATTTGCTTCTGGATTGGCAGGTTTATATGGTAGTGTTTCAATCATGTATGGAGGTAAATAAAAGCGCCAACCAGTTGAATAAATATCTGAGTACACTTCAATTCTTATACTTTCTATCAAAAAGTCTGCTGGCTTTGGGAAGAATATTTCATTTTGGTGATACACTTGCGACCCTATGTCAAGATTGTGAAAATACTCATCTGAAACATAAATCTTATAAGAAATAGTCCTTTTATTCTTTTCACTGTCATACATATCTTCAATAGGGTTTTGAATATATATGTATATACTATCCTTTGAACTATGTTTAGTGCTCTCTTCAACATCAATATTTGCAAGTGATGCATATTGCAAAGGGTCAGTGTATAGTTTCATGAAAACATTACGTTCATCTAAATGCCAGTACCCAAAAGCAATTGTATCAGAGCAATTAAAATAAGACTTAGACTCATCCTCTAACAAAAATAATTCTTCAGAAATATATAATTTAATACTACTCATCTCATCTTGTGTGTAGACTCCTGTCAAGCCTTGTGCTTCAGTATAATATACAGATAATAACACGGCTAAGTAAGCTGATATTATATACTTCATCACTTAACTTGCCTTATTTTAGGAGTCCGCCCTTTCTTTATGGATTTTTCATAATTCTTGTAATTCCTTAATCCTTGAATCTGCCTTAAGTAATATGTCCTAATATGAGGGTACACGTACTGGTCTTTATCGTCCTTCATATTTGCGATATTCTTAATAATGCCACTTCTCGTGCTTGCTGCGGCAGGTCCACTGCCAGTGTAGCCATACTGAGCACTATAGCCTTGTATCTCATCATAAATCCCTGTTGCTGTAGTTGGAACTAGTTTGGACTCGGAGTTAAATACTAATCCGTCTGGCGAATTAAGTGATAGCGCAACATGTCGAATCTCGTGTATATGCAAACCCGTATTAGAACCTCCAATATAAATGATTCCATCAGCACCAGAAACGACACCATGCTTTCCATCACCTAAATTATCACCATACATTAAATCATATATATGGATTTTATCATCACCCAGAGCATCTATATCTTCTAATGTTTGATTTAATTCTGTTGTACGTCTTTTTAAACTGGCGAGAGTTCGTTCTTGCAACGCCGTACTTTTACCTTTTTCAATTTTTTCATTCATGCGAGCTTGTACATTTGCTCTTTGTTTTTCAAGATTAGTAAGTTGCTTTCCTACACTAACTTTCAAGTCATTCGAGGCTACTGTATCTTTCCATGTCATTCCATCCGGATCCACCAACATCACCGGATTATTAGCACAATAATTATACGGACTCATGCTTGGATACTTATCAAACAGAGGATCAACCCCATACCACAAACTTATACGTGGATTGTAGTACCTAGCTCCATAATAGTAAAGTCCCGTTTCCTCATCAAGTTCCTTGCCATTAAACAGATAAGGAGTATTATTTACATGATTTTGCTCACACTCGGCATAGTCCAAGTGAAACTTGGCTCTGCGCTCGCTTATCGCAAAATTCCAAGTGTTGTTGCGTTCCTCTAGGAAGACCTCGCCAAGCTGTCCGCCTATATGATATGTATTTGCTGTTTGCATCTCGTTTATAATTCACCATTAAAAATGGCTGTTGTTTGCTTTTTATTCTTCCTTATTCAACATCTCTGAACCATTACCTATACCAACTATACAAAGATATAAAATTATTCCTATTACTCTCCGTGCTGTTTATCAGTCGTTTATAAATAAACAGGACAAAGAACAACAGGACTGGAGCTTTACCTAAATTGGTCATGGCTTAATGTGAGTGAGTCTCATTCCATTACAACCTACACTATTACTGATGAGATATTGAATAATTAAGGGTAGTAGCACCATTCTCAAATTGGATTAGATGGGTATTATTGTTTATCATTGTCCAAAATTACAGTCAATGATTAAATACAACAGATGTACATGTTGTTAAAATAATTTCTTTCCTTCATTTAGCACCGAAGATAGAAGGTTCATAAAATCATCATCATTATTGATTGCCTCCAAATCAACTATTCTATCTTCCTTAACTCGCATTGAATTGTCGAAGTAAACCACAACATCAGTTTCTTTAATTTTCTGAAATTTCATATTGACTAATAGTCGATAAATGGTATCATACGCCATGCCTACTAGACCAAATATTATAAATCTATTGGTTTTTAGATTGTCATTTATAATCGCAGTTAAGAACTCCGTCTTAAATATATCATAATCATTTACGTCATACTGCTTTAGAAGATTTGATAACAAAAGAGTGTCAAATTCTTTAGAAACATAATTTATAACTAGAGGTTTAGCCTCTGACAACTCTAATATAGAGTTATTAATTGCATTTTTATTTGAAAAAGCTAAGTATTGCATAATCTTTACTCTGAAGTTGGAAGTTTATATATTTTGTGAATGTAATTTTTAGGATTAGCTTCATGAAAGTTTCCATTCTTTATTAAATCATCTATGTATTTTGTCTCTCCTGTTTCATTTGCATATTTTATTGCGGCATTCATTCTATGGTTACCATCCGTTATTATTGTTTTCCCTTCATGAAAATAACCTGCTCCTCCTTTTTCAGAATTATACGTGCCATTTTTCATTGCATTGTAATAATCATCAACTTTAGATTTAACAACTGCCTTTTGACCAGAGTATATTTTATTTTCCTTTGCATATTTTGATATTTGAGAAGTTTTAGAGGCTGTTTTTGCAGTCTTTATTGCGCCTGCTGTACTTCCTACAACAGCAGTAGATATTTCGACTGTCGTTGCAATAGTTTCGGCAGTCCCTTCATCTGCACCTAGTGCTTTTGCTCCTGTTGATACTCCTTTGTGCAAAAGGGTTTCTTGAGTTTCTCCAGTCCAAAGTTGCATAACTCCCGCCTGAAAGTTGTCAGCACCATTAACAGCTAATGCGACGCCTCCAACTTTTGTCATCATTGTTGGCTCAGGAGTTACAATAAGAGCTGCTGCACCAACCAATTCAAAAACACTACCAACAGCCTGCAATCCTCCCCAAAATCTTGTCCAGCCATCTCTTCCGTCAGGATCAATGAACATTATTGGATTATTGACACAGTAGTTATATGGACTCATGGATGGGTATTTTTCTGCTAACGGATCAACACCATACCACAAACTAATACGTGGATTGTAGTACCTAGCCCCATAATAATACAGCCCAGTCTCGCTGTCATACTCCTTGCCGTTAAACAAATACGGCGTGTTCCAAGTATTATTTCTTTCTTCCAAGAATACCTCGCCGAAAGGAACGTATTCAATATGCTGAACCACTTCGCCGTCAAGGTTGGTAATGTAGCTAGCAGAACCCAAATGGTCGGGATGATAGTAGTACTGCAGTTTTTCATACGCATCTCCCGTAGTTGGAATGCTCTTTAGCTGTGGGCTAGCATCGTCGCAACAGAAGCCTGCGCCGTTTACGTAGTCGTCATTATCCTTGGCGTAGTAGTCTACTTCGAACAGTTGATAATTATCTTTTACCACTTGTTGGAGGGCAGAATATTTACTCTTATAGTCAGGCATCTCAGTGCCTGAAACCTCTGAACCAGCGAACTCTTCCCTTCTCGGGTCAACACCGAATGAGCCGAGGTCGCCGAGCTTGCTTGTGATTTGATATGTATTCACTGTTGTCTGCATCTGCTTCTAAACTATTAAAACACCTATTACGCAAAGATATAAAATTATTGACTCTATATCGAATGTAGTGGGTATCGGAAATAAATGGCTCTATGTCGAATAGAGTGGGTGAGATTTGGAAACTAAAAATCATTA
>JBKECW010000022.1:0-25769 GCA_047975005.1 Bacteroidales bacterium
CTGTCCCAAAGGCTGTTACAACAACTCCTTCCAGACTCGCAACGTCTTCACCGAGTGATACGTCCTTATATGTTAAATCTTCCAATAATATCTCTTGCGTATCGTAACCAATAAACGAAACAACTAAAGTTTGACCAATAACTGCTTTAGTTTCGAACTCGCCGTCTACATTCGTAATTGTTGCATTAGTTGTTCCTTTTATAGATACTGTGGCACCGACAACCGGCTCGCCGTTCTCGTCCAAGACTTTCCCCTTAACTTTCGACTGCTCTTGTTGAGAGCCTGTAAATACAGAAACAGGAGTAGACTCAGTCTCTGTGGTTTCTTCCTTTTTTGACTTAATAAGTATTTGTCGATCTTTTATTTCGTAGTAATTGTCTTTACCCTTAAAAACTTGATTAAGAATTTTGCTGACATCTTCATTCTTGACAGATATGCTTACTTTGTCTTGTAAGTCAACATTCCGTTCGCTATAAATGAATATAAATTTGCTGCTTTTCTCAATCTCTTCGAACACTTCTCCCAAGGTGATATTGTCGTGTTGCATCGTAAACTTGGTATTCTGAGAATAGGATACGGAAGCCATTGATACAATCGAAATGCACATTAGAAGAGTAAATAACTTCATTTTTAGTAAAAGTTTTGATATTGAGCTATGTGTGATATAGCCTTCTTCCTTTTTTTTCATATTTTTGTAAAGTCTTTTTGCATTAATATTGGATGTTAATGTGAACTATGAAAACCGGCGAGCCCTTAATTCTCCGGTTTTCTCTGTTTTTTATAGTCTATCTATCTCATAGGCAGGATGTTTAGTTTATTATTATTGTATTATCTTCAATGCGAGATTCTATCTCTGCAACCTGAGACAATGTGTACATCACTTCGTCTATAGACTCTTTCAAATCTAATTTTCCCGAAATTGGCAGAGCGCTGTCGATGGAGTTTTTATCGTAGCTGAACGACACATTATAAAATCTTCCTATCTTAGTAAATACCTGGTCGATACTCTCGTTGGAGAATTTGTACCACCCATTTATCCATGCAACATAGTCTTGGGCATTTGAAATCTTGTCAACACTAATCTCTCCATCAGCAGAACCCAATGTAGCTTTCTGGTTTGGTGATATCTTAATTCTATTCTTAAAGAGCTTATTCTTGCTGCACCAAAGCTCAATACTCCCCTCTAGTAATACAGTCTCGCTTTTATTGTCGGAATCGTAGGAGCTTACGTTGAACTTTGTTCCAAGCACCCCTATATTCATGCTGTTAGACGAAACAATAAATGGCTTTTCCTTGTTCTCTGCAACTTCAAAATATCCCTCGCCATCCAAAAATACCTGTCTGTTCGTGCCTGAAAATTCTTGTGGAAAAGCAAGTTTGCTCCCTGCATTTAGCCATACCCTCGTGCCGTCGCTTAATGTTAGGGTGGCCTTCTTACCATGCGGAACGATAAGCTCATTCATTGATATTTTATCTCTTTTGCCGGATACTTCTAAACCAATCTCATAAATTGTATCGTTGTCAATGCGGACAACATTTTTACTGTCAAATACTGAAATTTGAGATTCGTCCTTTTGAATTCGTATCAGCTCTCCGTTGGCTAGTTTTAGAGTTGTATTGTCTTGTTTGTCGGAAGTTGTTGTTTCTGTGAAAATATATTCAGGTGTTTTATAACTGCCAAAATAAGAGTATAGTACGCTGCCAATAGATATAATAAGTAGTAATGATGCCGCAATGCTAATGTTTCTACGTAGTATAAACTTGTGTCTTCTGACTTTCTGCAACTCTTCGGATTGCTTTATCCTTAGCCATAATTCGTGTCTCTTTTCCTTAGTCAACTCAAGCTGTTCTTCCTCAAAAAGAGAAATGAATTTCTTGGCTTGAAGTAGATTAGTCTTATTTTCAACATTGATATTTATAAAATTATTCCACTCCTCCTCAGAGCTGAACTTTGTCACGGTATCTATAAATTCTTGATTATGAATTAATTCCTCTAAAGTGTATCCTGTGTATTCTTTGTTCTTCGTCATTTTTTGCCTTCTTGTATTAGTATAAAGGGCAATGTTAAAGTTTTGTGACGGAGGAATTAAAGAAAAGTAAATATAGCGGCGAAATTTAGGTTTAATTTAAGAAGTAACAGTAGAATTAAGGGCTTGTTTCCCAAATGTTTTTTAAGAGTTTGGAGTGCTCTCGAAACTTTTTGTCGGGCGGCATCATATGAAATAGACATTATCTCGCATATCTCATCGTAAGAAAGATTGCAGTTGAATTTATAATAAAGGATTTCGCGTTGCTGCGTATTTAGTTGCTTTAGAGCGAGTTCTATCTCTTGCCTGCTTAATTCTTCTTCTTCTTGAATTAATCTGTCTTCTACTGATATAACAAATGTTGGCTCTTTGTCAGATTCCTCCAAACTATTGGTCATATTCTGTTTTTTGAGTTCGTCAAAAAGTCGTCTGCGAAATGATTTTAATAGATATAGCTTTATATTGTTTGTGCTGCCCAATGATTTTCGTTTTTGGATGAGGTAGATAAACAAGTCATGAATAGTGTCGAGAATCAAGCCTTCGTCTTGAGTAAACTTTTTGCCATAATAAAATAAGAAGTCGACATTCCTATCATAAATGATGGATGTTGTCTCGTCTTTACCTGCTTTAAAGTCTTCCCATATTTTGTTATCTGCACTATTTTTCAAAGCCTGTTTTTATTAATGTGTGTTGTGGCAGCTTACTAAAGCAAAGATACAAAACTAATCCCGAAAACCTTTTAATTCGGTGAGGAATAATGCTCAAAAACGATGATATAGGAATGTGTAGTCGCGCTCGATAGGAAATCTTTTGCATGTGTAACGTATTTTCTGTGTTACTTATGCAATAGTAGTGCAGGTACAAGATATTAACACTAAATTAAACCCATTGTTTCGTCATTGCGAGCGTAGCGTGGCAATCGACTCTCTGTCGGTAGAGATTGCCTCATCGGCTGTTTCATTTATCATTCACCATTAAATAGCTTATAGCCTAGAGCGTACGACATACATCATTTTTAAACCTTAAACGATTAAATTCTAAACCTGTATTTACATCATTACCCACTTCATTTATTATAGAGCCGGAAGTTTTAATTGTTCTTTGCACCTTGTAAATCAACTTTCAGAAAAATATATCAATAGAAAAGTTGATAGTATATGTTTTTTTGCTAAATTTGCAGTCCGAATTGTAGAAAAAATTAAAAACTCAATATAATGAAAAGAACTTTTCAACCATCAAACAGAAAAAGAAGAAACAAGCATGGTTTCAGATCACGTATGGCTACTGCTAATGGGCGTAGAGTGTTGAATGCTCGTCGTGCGAAAGGTAGAAAAAAAGTATCAGTGTCTTGCGAAGGCAGGCATAAGGTATAAAGCCTCGGATAAAGGTATAGCTTTTATCTAAATCTAAATAGGCAAGTGGCGCAAGGCTTCTTGCCTATTTTTTATTAATATTGTTCTCGATTTTATCACCAATTATATTAGTATGCCTGATTTTTTTAAATACCTCTCAATCTCCGATGAGCTAAAGACTCTTGGCGAGAAAATTCTAAACGGAAAAAGAGTAAGCCGGCAAGAGGCTTTAATGTTATACGAAGATGCTCCTTTGGCATGGCTTGGACTTCTTGCTAATGAGCGTAAAACTGCTGTTAGTGGCAAGGAGGTGTACTTCAATAGGAATTTTCATATAGAGCCAACGAATATTTGTATCTATAAATGTAATTTTTGCTCCTTTCGTCGTAGCTCTGGCGAAGACGGTAGCTGGGAACTTTCGGTAGACGAGATGCTAAAGCAAGTCATGGCTAAAGCCGATAGCGCTACCGAGGTGCATATTGTAGGGGGAGTACATCCTAAATATACGGTTGAATATTTTGCAGACTTTATACGCAAGATAAAAGCACAGGCTCCCCACTTGCATGTAAAAGGCTTCACGGCTGTTGAAATAGAACACATGTGCCGCAAAAGTCGCTTGTCGGTAGACGAGGGACTGAAAGTCCTAAAAGAAGCAGGCTTGGAGTCCCTGCCTGGTGGCGGTGCTGAAATATTTGATGCTGAGCTACGCAAAGAAATATGCGGCGAGAAGTCAACAAGCGAAATGTGGCTCGGAGTTCATCGTGCCGCTCATCTTGTAGGTTTACCATCAAACTGTACCATCTTGTATGGGCACAAGGAAACTTTCGAACATAGAGTTGACCACCTTGATAGATTGCGTGCTCTACAAGACGAAACCAGAGGCTTTAATGCCTTCATCCCGTTGAAATTCAAAAAAGCTAACAATAGCATGGAGTCATACGGTGAGGTCTCGGTGGTGGAGGACTTACGCAATTTTGCCGTATCAAGGATTTATCTTGATAATATCCCACATCTTAAAGCGTACTGGCCAATGATAGGTAAGGATGTGGCGCAACTTAGTCTCGGGTATGGTGTCGACGATTTGGACGGTACTATTGACGACAGCACTGCCATATACTCAATGGCAGGAGGTGAGGATAAACCAAGTGCTTCGTCGCAGGAGCTGATAAAACTGATTGAGGATTGTGGTAAGATACCAATAGAACGAGATTCTGTTTACAACAGTATTGTATAAAAAAGAATAGGTCTGCTAACCGGCAGACCTATTCTTTTTTGTTGTTCAATATGCGGAACTGTCTTATTCCGACACTATATCGATTCCTCTAGTTAGCATATTGCCATTAAATTTCCTTACCAATCCTTGCAATACCTTGCCCGGTCCTAATTCTACAAATTCCTTAGCTCCGTCGGTAATCATGCTTTGAACACACTGTGTCCATTTCACAGGAGCTGTTAGTTGGAGTATAAGGTTCGCTTTGATTTCCTCCGAAGAGGTATGGGGTTTTGCATCGACGTTTTGATATATAGGGCATATAGGTTTTGCAAAGGGGGTAGCCTCTATTGCCGTAGCCAATTTCTCTCTGGCAGGCTCCATAAGTGGAGAGTGGAATGCTCCTCCTACAGGCAATTTTAATGCTTTGCGTGCTCCAGCCTCGCTTAACTTGGCACATGCTTCGTCAATGGCTTCTACCTCGCCGGATATAACAAGTTGACCAGGGGAGTTGTAGTTTGCCGCGACAACAATACCTGAGACTTTGTTGCATACTTCTTCGACAACATTGTCATCAAGTCCTAGAATTGCAGCCATTTTAGATGGCTTTATTTCGCAGGCTGCTTGCATAGCAAGGGCTCTTTGAGATACCAAGCGCAGGGCATCTTCAAAACTTAGTGCTTTGTTTGCCACCAATGCTGAAAATTCACCTAAGGAATGGCCAGCTACCATATCAGGAGCAAAGTTACCTGTTGTTAGTGCTAAAATCGAAGAGTGGAGAAAAATAGCAGGCTGAGTAACCTTAGTTTGCTTCAGCTCTTCTGCCGAGCCATCGAACATTATCTTGGTTATTTCGAAGCCCAGAATATCATTCGCTTTATTAAAAAGTTCTCTGGCTGTAGGGTTATTTATGTACATATCCTTGCCCATGCCACTATACTGAGCCCCTTGTCCGGGAAATACAAATGCTTTCATCTTTTCTTTTGATTATTTTGCGTAACTAACTGCTCTTGTCTCGCGTATTACTGTTATTTTGATCTGTCCAGGATAAGTAAGTTCGTCTTGAATCTTCTTGGAAATATCGAATGATATTGTTTGAGCTTCGTCATCAGAGATTTTCTCACTTCCTACTATCACTCGTAGTTCTCTTCCTGCTTGTATTGCATACGACTTGGTAACACCGTGGTGAGACAAAGCAATATCTTCAAGAGCCTTTAGTCGTTGTATATAAGACTCTACAACTTCTCTGCGTGCTCCTGGCCTAGAACCTGATATAGCATCACACGCTTGAACTATTGGCGATAAAAGAGTCTCCATTTCTACCTCTTCGTGGTGAGAGCCTATAGCATTGCAGATATCTGGTTTCTCTTTATATCGTTCTGCTAGCTTCATCCCTAACACAGCATGGGTCAAATCAGGGTCTTCGTCAGAGACTTTGCCAATATCGTGCAACAAGCCTGCTCTTTTTGCCTTAGTGGCATTTAGTCCTAATTCTGCTGCCATTATAGAACATAAATTCGCAACTTCTCTGGAGTGCTGAAGTAGGTTTTGTCCATAAGATGAACGATATTTCATCTTGCCAATGAGCTTTATCAATTCGGGGTGTAGCCCATGGATACCTAGGTCGATAGCTGTGCGTTTACCTGTTTCAAGTATCTCTTCGTCAACATTTTTCTTTATCTTGTTGACTACTTCTTCTATCCTTGCCGGGTGTATACGCCCGTCGGTTACTAGTTGGTGTAGTGCCAAACGCGCTACCTCTCGGCGAACAGGGTCAAAACATGACAATATTATCGCATCAGGAGTGTCATCTACAATAATCTCGACCCCCGTTGCAGCTTCTAGTGCGCGGATATTGCGACCTTCGCGACCAATAATCCTTCCTTTGATATCGTCGTTGTCTATATTGAATATAGTTACAGCATTCTCGATTGTTGCTTCTGATGCAACTCTTTGAATGGTTTTTATTACTAGTTTTCTCGCTTCTTGGTTAGCAGTCAGTTTTGCTTCTTCCATAGAGTCTTGGACATAGGACATAGCTTCTGTTTTTGCCTCGTCTTTCATTATCTCTACCAGCTGACCTTTTGCCTCGTCTGCCGAAAGACCGGAAATAGTTTCTAGCTGTTCAACTTTTTGTTGGATAACTCTATTTAGCTCCTCTTGCTTGGCCTCTGCTTTGTCAATATTCTCTTGGCATTTGTTTTTCATTGCATCAATGTCTCTTCGAGTTTTTTCCAACTCTTTGGTCTTTTTGTGCAGTTCGTTTTTGCGCTGATTGATTTCATTGTCGCGCTGCTTTGCCTTGTTTTCGCTTTGCGATAGTCTGTTTTTTTGATCGGCGACGTACTTTTCGTGTTCGGACTTAAGTTGTATGAAATGCTCCTTGGCTTGTAGCATTTTGTCTTTTTTTAGAATTTCTCCCTCAGCCTTTGCCTCATCTAAAATTTGTGCTCGTTTTCTCTTGAAAACTACATTTATCACTATTAGAACCACTATTGCCCCCGCAATTAGTCCTGCTATAGCATATAAGATTTTATCATCCATTTTATTATAATCTAATTTAAAATTCGTAATTAATATGCAATCCATTAAGTAGCATTCTGCTAAACACAAAATCTACTCGTTGCAATAACTAAAAAAAACAATCTGGAAGGTTGATGTATCTAACGTGATAGATAAGGATCGATGGCATTCGACATTGCCTCTATTTCCTTAGCTATAGGGTCAAAATCAAGCTTGCTTTCCAGCTCTTTTATTTGAACTGCAAAGTCGAAAGCCACCATGGCAAGGGTGTCGCTTCCGTCGATACTGCCAGCAAACTGTTTCTTGTACTTTAGTACATATTCGTTAAGTTTCTTCACAGCATCTCTATAAAGTTTCTCCTTTTCTCTGTCTATAGAAACAGGAAACTCCTTTTTGTCGATTTTGACGTTTATTTTTATTTCCTCCATGCTATGTATTAAGCATATTGATACATCTGTCAACCTCCTTCAAGATTTTGTCAATCTTAGCTTTTGCTTCTTCTTTGTTCCCGCCTGCAGCCATTGCGCCTGCTAGCTTTGAAGCTTCATACTTCTGACTTGTTTTGTCATATTCCTCTCTCATGTGTGTTAACTGAGTTTGCAACTGAGTTTTCTCGTTTTTTAATTCCCTTACCTCATTACTCAATGTGTCAACCACTTTGAAAAGAGCAAATAATTTGCCTTTTAATCGCTCTATGACAGCACGCTCTTGTTCAGTCATAATATTTTGCTATTTCGCAAAGGTAATGTATTTTATAATGATTTTAAAATAGAGATTACTTTTTTATTGTGTGTGCATGCATATTTTTGCTAAAGTCTGCAAGAATTATGTAATTTTGCGTTTTATAAAATGTAGAATCATGATAGCTCGTTTCTTATCCCTCGTAGTTCTGTTTCTCTCTTTTACTATTGCATCAGTGGCTCAGACAGGAGAGTTTGTAAAGCCGATGAAAATACCAACATTGCTGTCAGGGAATTTCGGCGAACTTAGGGAGGATCATTTTCACATGGGGCTGGATTTTACGACCAAACGACAGATTGGCATCCCCGTTGTTTCAATCTATGATGGTCGGATTGTGAGGGTGAGAGTTAGCTATGGAGGATACGGAAAAGCTGTTTATGTGTTACATCCCAATGGTTATATGTCTGTTTATGCGCATTTGGATAAATTTGCACCAGAAATAGAGACCTTGGTTCAACAGCAGCAATATAAGTATAAAAATTATGTGGTAGATATTAATTGTGAGGCTCGCAATATTTTGGTGAAACAAGGCGAGCTTATAGCCTATTCAGGCAATACTGGAGGCTCGGCAGGACCTCATCTGCATTTTGAGGTGAGAAGTACAGACGGAGTAATGGTGTATAATCCGCTGAAGTTTTTTAATGTCCCCGACAATACACCTCCTGCAGTGAGAGCCCTCTTTGCATATGGTGCAGAGCAGGACTCGCGAGTGTCAGGATATAAAAATAAAGACCGCTTCTCGGTGATAAACAATGGTAACTCAAACTATACTGTAACAGATCCTATAAAAGTGAATGGGGATGTTGGCTTTGGAGTAGAGGCTATAGACCAAACTGATGATAAAACGTATAGGTATGGGGTTTATGATTTTAAACTATACAGTGGAGATAAATTGCTATTTGAATCGAATTTCGACTCTATTCCTTATGCTAGTGTCAGACATTCAAATAGTTACTTGGACTATTATGAGTATGTTAAGAATAGGAGATATGTCAATAAACTCTGGAGAGAACCTTTAAACGACTTGACGATATACAAAACAAAGGCAAATGGAGTCGTGAGGCTGGATGTAGGCGAGAAGCAAGATTTTATTGCCGTGCTAAAGGATTTTAAAGGAAATACCTCAACCGTAAGATTTTCTGCGGTAGGAGTGGAAAAGATGGCGAAAAATGAGTTTGTGCGTAACGAAGCAAAACTGTATAAAGCCAAAGAGCCTATTCGTTATAATGGAAGCTATTTCTATGTGAGTCTAGACTCAGGCTCTCTGTTTAGAGATGAATACTTGTCAATATACGAATGCCAAGATACCTCGCCGGGGTGCATGGCTTCCTACCAAGTAGACTTCGATGAAATACCTTTGCGAAAGCATGGGGAATTAGTTGTTTTATTATCTCAATATCCGATTCAGATAAGAGGAAAGCTGGCTATAATGAGAGAGTTGGAGAAACGTTCCTATGGAATGGATACTGAAAATGACGGCAAATTCCTGAAGTGTTCATTCGAAGAGCTGGGACGGTACAACTTGGCGGTAGACACTATTGCGCCAAATATTGTGATGAAGAGTGTACCCGCATCAAATTCTAAAACGCCTCCACACATCAGATTTAGAGCCTATGATAATCTGTCTGGAGTAAAGCATATAAACGCATACATCGATGGGAAATGGATATTGCTCGAATATACGCAGAGCCAATCTTTGTACCATTATGTCTTTGATGAGAAACGATTACCATTGGGCGAAAAACACCTATTGGAAATCAAATTGGAGGACAGATGCGGGAACAAATACACCTATGAAAAACAGTTCTATTATTAATTATAATGTATCAATACGAATATAAAATGCCCTCTCTCACGGCAGATGTGATTTTGTATACTGACAGAAAGGTATTGCTAATCAAAAGACTTCGTGAACCATTCAAAAACAAGTGGGCAATACCTGGTGGGTTTGTAGATTTTGAGGAAACCATCGTTTATGCCGCAGCTAGGGAATTGAAAGAGGAAACCTCAATCGAAATAGCTCCCGATGAGCTTGTCCTCTTTAAATTGGCAGACAAAAAAGGGCGAGACCCACGTGGCTGGACCGTGACAGCTGTATACTCATGTAAAGTCCTCAAGCCCATAAAAGCGACTGCCTGCGATGATGCTGCAAAAGCGGAATGGTTTGATCTTGATGATCTCCCCGAAATGGCTTTCGACCATAATGAGATATTAAACGATTTTCGTGCACATCTAAGCATTTAGGCAGGAAAGTAATATTAAATTAAAGTGTATCATTGCGTAAACCTGCATATTTTGCCTAATTTTGCGCCGAATTTGGAAGAGTTTTCCCGTAATATAAAAGCTAGTGGCTAGCAACTAAAATACATATAAATGAAGTATACCAAGATTATTGCATCCATATCAGATATCAGATGTGAGGTTGATTTTATTCGCTCCCTTTATGACGAGGGAATGAACGTGGCAAGAATGAATACGGCTCATATTACTGAGGAGTCTGCTCTCAACTTGTTAAATAACATCAGAGCCGTTTCCGAAGAAATAGCAGTGCTAATAGATACAAAAGGACCTGAGGTCAGAACTGTGTCTGAAGATACTTTGGAGCTTAAAATCGGAGATAGGGTGACTATAATCAACGATAGTGAAGCCGTTTCTGCAAAAGATAATATAATCAGCACAAATTATATAGGATTTGTCAAAGATGTTCCTGCCGGGAGCAGTATCCTTATTGATGACGGTGAAACGGAGCTGTTGGTTGTCGATAAACAAAGTGATAAATTACTTTGTGAAGTTAGAAATACAGGCACCATAAAAAATAAAAAGAGTATAAATGTGCCAAAATGCCATTTTGAACTCCCTGCGCTTACAGAGAAAGATATAAAATATATACGTTTTGCAGCAAGAAATAAAATTGACTTTATTGCTCACTCTTTTGTTAGATCCAAGGCTGATGTTGACGCAGTACAAAAAATTCTGAACGAAGAGGGGAGCGACGCTAAGATTATTGCAAAAATAGAGAATGAGCAAGGCGTAAAGAATATTGATGAAATCCTTGATAGCGCATACGGAATTATGGTTGCTCGTGGTGATTTGGGTATCGAAGTGCCTGCCGAAAAACTGCCTGTATATCAGGTAGAGCTTGTGCGTAAATGCGTAGAGCGTAGCAAAGTTGTTATTATAGCAACACAAATGTTGCATACAATGATTGATAACCCGCGTCCGACAAGAGCAGAAGTGAGTGATATTGCTACGGCTATCTTTTCGCGTACAGATGCAATTATGCTAAGTGGCGAGACTGCATACGGAAAATATCCTGTCGAGTCGGTAAGGTTAATGTCTAAGATTGCATGCGAAGTAGAGAAGAGTAAGGATAAAAGGAACGATATAATCCCTAAAATAGACTGTGGTGATGTTGCTGCTAATTTGGCAGGATTTGCAGTGAAGTCTTCGGAAACCCTAGATGCTAAGGCGATTGTAACAAACACACTGTCTGGTAAAACTGCTAGATATATATCTGCATTTAGAGGAGTGAAGCCAGTGTATGCAATGTGTTATAATGAAAGTGTTATGCGCAAGTTGGCATTGTCTTATGGAGTTTTCCCATTTACCGAAAATCCTAAGAAAAATAAAGAGAAAACTGTTAAGGCTGCCTTGGATAGACTTGTAAAAGATAAAGTCCTTAATAAAAAAGACCAGGTGGTATATGCCGGAGGAAGTTTTGGTGTTGGTGGCGGTACTACATTTGTGGAAATATCGGATATTGACTCTTTAACTAGGAAATAATACTAACTTATTAAAATAAATGTTATGATAAAAAGGGTTATTTGGCTATGCTCCATGCTATTAGTTGGTGTTGCAGGGCTACATGCTCAGGAGCTTGATTTGGGTATACAAGTAGGAGCAAGATTTGCTGACTATAAAGCAGTAAAAGAATATAGCAGTTCTAGTGCGATGGGTTACAACGTAGGAGCATTTGCAAGGTTAGGGCTTTTTGGGAGTTTATTTATTCAACCAGAAGCATACTACACCTTCTCAAAAGACGCTGTGAACATAGGATTAAAAGAATTTGATGTAAACTATAACAGTTTTGATATTCCGGTTTTACTAGGCTACAAGATTCTTGATATTAGCCTGCTTAGATTGGCAGCTGTGGCAGGACCCGTTTTTTCCTTTGGAGTAGGAGACAACGGAGGTCTTGATGGTTCGTCTATGGATAGTTATACTGACTTTAAAAGCAATTATTATGGCTTTCAATATGGACTTAGCCTAGATGTGGGCTCTTTTATGTTCGGACTTCGCGGAGCATATCAGGGGTCTGTTAGCAAAAATTTTAATTTAAGCTCTAATCAGGTGCTTGCAGTGGTTGGCTTTAAGTTCTTGTAGAGAGACGAAATATTACTAAAAAAGGCTTCTCACAGAAAGTGGGAAGCCTTTTTTTATGTGAACGCTATTCTGTTCTTTTAATTGAAATAGGTATGCATACTTGCTTGGGCAGACGGCAGATAATTAACCCCTTTCCACGTAATCATCAGGCATACAAAAGCAATTATCAGAATAATCATCGCTTCCTTCCTTCTTAAAGGCTTGCTCTTGCGCCAATGTACATACAGCATATATGCTGCAAAGGTTACGAATGCCCACGTCTCCTTTGGGTCCCATGACCAAAAATGGCACCATACTTCCTTTGCCCATAATGCGCCCATAAGCATTCCCAACAACAACATTCCCGAACCTATGTAAACAATGTCGTCAATCTTGACTATAAAGTCGTTGGCGTAATTTTTCTTATGCAAGCTGTAGATGCTCATCAGCGTTGCTGCTCCCAGCATAGCATAGGACATTATATATACACTTACGTGCGGAATGAACCAAGCGCTTTGCAAAGCAGGCATCAAGTTTTTACTCTGAATCTCAGGCTTAAAAACATTAACAAGTAAAAAAACACTGCTCACAAGCGCCGAATACGTAAGTATCCATTTGTAATCCCATATTTTATAAATAAGATAACCTATTGCAGTTAAAAAAATGGCATACCAAAGTCGAGTTTCTCCCATCGTACGCATCGGTGGACGTTGAAGAGTATTCCACATTACTATTACAAACGATGTTATGATAACTATGCCCAGAATATAAAGTATGTTGCCTAGCTTTTGATATTTCTTGCTGAAAAATACCAATAAACTACCTGATACTAAAGCTAGTATAGTCGATATTGCGATAATGATGTAATTTTCCCAAATCATAATTTGTTGCTTTTTGAGGGCTTGCTGCGCCAAAACATGAAGACAGTGCCGATGGTGAGTAGAATGATAGATATATATTCGTAGTTGCGCCAAGGGTCGTAGACCAAATCAAAAATACTTGTGATTGAGGAGGTGCCAAGTGCTTTGTCGTAGTCAGACTGATAAATCATCCAATCTCCTGCTACCATAGGTTTGTTGACTTCTATTCTTTTATTTGTGATCGTTTCTCCGCTTTTTAAATAAACATCTACATCCGAATAGAAACGCTTTGGCTCTGCTTGTGTCATTGCTAAAACCAAAGAATCGCCTAAAGGTAGAAATTTATATAGTTGTAAGTTGTTGCCACTGCTTATCCATGATGTATAGTCTTTGTTCAGCTTTGTGTCGTGAACTTTTACAAGGCTAGCAGGACACGCTCCGGGCATCGGCAGGGTTTCGTATTCGACAGAGTCCTTGCGCACTGCCATCGGAAGAAATTTCTCAACCTCTATCTCCCAATGCAATAACTTTCCTTTGTTTCTTACTGTGTCTATGTCAAAATATTCGGGCAGACTCTCGGGCTGTACTTTCCCTGTTCGACGATGTACCACTGCCAACTTCGGTGGGTATTCTTCCATCACAAAGTCTTTTAGATTTATCGCAATGGGAAGTTCTTCAACTTCGCCTGTTTTGCTGTGTGTGGCTCTCCATTCTGTTTCTCCTTCCCTCGTTGTTATTGAGTATTGTGACACTTGCGATGCTCCTGCACCTATAAAATATAACATGAATAATAAGCCGGTATGATTGAAAAAGAAACCGATGTTTTTTATTGAAAGACCTTTGGTAAGTCTTTTTATAATCGCAAATACCAAGCAGATTAGGAGGTAGGCGTAGATTAGAACAAAGGGATAAAAACTAGTCATATTTCTTATGCCAAGTTTTCCTGCTAAGTCGCTAGGGTGGGGATGGGCATACTGTGTGGTGATGCCGAGTATTAGTGCCAGAATAGCGAGACTTATAATAGAACTCAGTGCAGCATTGCCTCCCGATAGGAATGCACCGACTTTGTTGTCAGGAAGGACAATGACCAGTATAATTGCCGTAACGATTATGAGCGACAGCAAAACCAAGTGTATGGGGATAGGTAGTATTCCTGCCGGACGTGCAAGTGTTTCGATGTTGAAAGCACCAAAACTCATCTGCAATATGACTCCTATAATCGCTATTGCCAAGCAAATTAAAAGACTGCTCTTTAAGCCTAGTTTGTGTTGTTTATTTGTTGTTTCGGTCATTAAGTTTTTAATTAAAAACAAGGCAACCCTGTGAGCTGCCTTGTTTAGAAGTATTCGAATGTTATTTCAGACTAAATCATTGCTGCTCTGTGGATTATAGTCTGTTGTTTGCTTCTGCATCTGCAAGCCATTTTGGAACAACTGTTTCAAGAAATTCTTTCTTCTCTGCTTTCAGTTTGTCCATGTCTAAGCCGATAATCTTTTGTGCCTCAGCTTTGTTTGCGTAAACAGGCTTTTTGTAGCTGTCTTGGATGCTCAAAGCATAGAAAACGTCTCTGATGGCTCTGCGTGCATCGTGCGCCTTATCTATGCCGTGTGCCAATATTCTCTCAGTCTCTTGTGGTGCGTGGAATGATGCTCCGTGAGATGCTACTCCAAAGTCCCAACGCCATTGAGCTTGGCGGATTAGTTTGAGAGATGCTTTCATTTGTTCGTCTGTCGCTCCGTTGTCCCATGCATATTTTGCCTCAAAGTGTGCATCGGTCAATAGCTCCTCAAGTCTGTTTCTTAGTTCAAATGCTTTTTCCTGTCTTGTGTACACAAGTTGCATTAGTTGGTCGGGGGTCTCTTTATGACAAGTCAGGCAGGTGCGCTCCATGTTTCTCAATGGGCTTACCAAATGGTGATCGGTAAATTTAACAACTCCGTCTGCCATGTAAGGCATGTGGCAGTCTGCGCATGATACTCCTCTCTCGGCATGTGGTCCCATTTTGAATATTTCATAATCAGGGTGTTGTGCTTTGAGCATTGGAGTTTTGCTTAGCTTGTGTGTCCAATCTACAAAATCAATATTATCGTAATATTTTTCCATTGCCTCAACAGTGAACCCGCTATCCCAAGGGAAGGTTACGACATTGCCTTCTTTCGAGAAATAGTATTCTACGTGGCACTGTGCACAAACCAAAGAACGCATTTCTTGGTGTGTTGCTTTTGTTATGTCTTTGCCTTGACGTTCAAATGCTTCGATAAGTGCAGGTCTAGATATTTGTAAATTCATTGTTTCAGGGTCATGACAATCAGCACATCCTATCGGATTTACAATTTGCTCTCCATGTGCTGCCCACTTATGATTGTAAAACTCGTTGATACCCATCTCGTTCATCAATCTTGGTACATCGGGAGATTTACATGTCCAACATGCCGCAGGCATCGGTCCATCTTCTTCCCCTGTTGGACCTCCGGTGCGGAGCGTATTTCTCACATCCTCAACGGCATAAAAGTGTCCTCTAGGAGCATTGTAATCTTTAGCAAAACCATAACCTGCCCAAAGGACAACCATTGCAGGGCGTTGAGCTAAGGCATCTTCCAAGTGGTTGCCCATATATTTGCTCTTGAAGTCCATGAGTTTTGTATTCTCCCATGTCTCGTATTCGCGAGGGTAATTCTCTCCCCACAAGCCATTGCGTGCTTCTATACCTTCAATCTTAACTTTCTGACCTTGACTATAGATGCCGGCAACCTCCGAGCGCCTCTCTGTAATTGATGCTGCTAATATTCCTAAAAGGAAAACCACAACAGCCACTAAACAAAAAAGTAGTATTGTTTGAGTCTTGCTTAATTTACTTGATTTTTCTTTACTCATAATATTTGTGTTTTATTTCTTTTCTTTCATTCTCTCTTTTAACCAGCTTGGTACTGGGGATTCTGGGAGTGGAACTAGTGCGTTTGGAGATGATGCCAAATTGCTAATTTCTCCATGTGCTACATCTCTATGACAGTCCCAACAGGCTTTGCCTTTTCCCTCTTTTGTGTCCTTGAAACACAGCATGCCTGTATTTACTATTGTGGTGTTCAAATCTGAATGGCACCTTATGCAATTATCCATTATTACACTGGAGCTTGCTTCTTTGGCCCTTATGACTTGTGGTTCCTGTCTTGTAGTAAACACATACGAGTGGTACAAACCATCTTTTGCTTTGAAGGCATATTTGCTGAACACATTGTTGTGCGGCACATGACAATCGTTGCAGTTGGCTCTTTCTCTATGAGAGCTATGAAACCACGATGAATATTGAGATTGCATGACATGACAGTTTACACATGTCGAGGGGTCATCTGAGATGTAAGACCATGCCCGCGACATATAAAATGTGTAGACAAACAATCCTCCAAATATACCAAGAAGTATGGTAAATGGTATGCGCCAAGACTTTGGTATGTTGAATAGTTTTGTCATAGGCTTAAGAATTTAGGGGTGAAACTTAACATTATATATGCCCAATTTGCATTGTCTCTAGCAGAATCTCCACTTTTTAGCTGGTTTAGGGCATCGCCTGCGAACATGCGTGAATAGCCCGCTGATAAATTGAAGTTGTCGGTGAATTTGTATCCTATCATCCAGTCTAGCTCAAAACCCAAGTAGTTATCCATCACCTTGCTGTCCTTGTCAAGAATATCACCCATGCTCGTGAAATAGTGACCTGTCAATGCTGTTGTGAATTTATTCTTGGCATATTTGAGAGTTAGGTAGTAATCTCCTAGTCCAACACTGTTGCCGTGATTTCCTACGTAGAAGTAGTCCATGTGTCCGTTGAATTTGTGATTTGTGCCGTATAGCGGAGTAAATGCTTTGTTCTTGGTGTCAGTGCTGCCTTGGTCATTGCCCGATAGTACTTCAAAACCAAGTGTTCCGCTGAAATTTTGTGCAATCCTTTTGTTTAGACTTGCCGCAAAATAGTAAGCCGAAAGTTTTGTGTCGCCTCTGAGCTTGCCTCCCTGATAGTAGGCTGATGCACTATAACCCCAACCTTTTAAGTTCTTAGACTTTAAATAAAAACCGATCGTCTGACTGTACTTAATATTCAAATCCGTTCCGCTAGAATCTTGGACACCATTGTTTAAAAACAAGAAACTGCCGTAAAACTTGTCTGATTGATAGTTTGCCCACAAAAACTGCATCGCTTTGTAGCCGGCTAAGTCGTAATAAGTATTAGTGTTTAACTCTCCTTGTCTATTGTAGGCAAGACCAAGGTCTATTCTTAAATCTTTGACTTTCGTGAATTGGAACAGAGCTCCATCATGACTCCTTGCCTGCTGTGCCCAGTCTACATTTCCTAATATTCGTACATCATCATAGTTAAACTCTTGTCTTCCTGCCTTGATTTTTAGTCCTTCCGTAAATTCGTATGCTCCCCATGCTTCGTGAAAGCCAAATCCATTGTAATCGCTCAGTGCCAACTGGGGCTTATCTCCCCATGTGCTGACATCTTGAATAACCAACTTTGCACTGACTTTACCATCATTATAAAGCGCATTTAAACGTGTTCTTTGCGAAATGAAACTCGATGCTTTGTCATTGTCCCCCAGCATGCTCTTGTAGCCATCTCGGAGTTCGTACCTAGGTCTGATTGTACCTGTTAATGAAAACTTCTCACCTTGAGCTAAACCTGTGCTCGTGAATAAGATGAGTGTTCCAACTAAAAGAAAAATTCTATTCATAATATTTGACTATAAAATTATCTACAAATGTATCATGTCATCAAAAAATTATCGCAATATATGATGATTTTTTCATTCTTTTTGTAACATTTGTTACCAAGGCGTAAAATTTATGTGATTTTAACCGTGTCTTATTTGGCTCTTTCGGGGTAGTCTGTTATTATTCCGTCTATGTTTAGGTCTTTAAGTGCTTGTATATCTGTGCGTTCATTGGCTGTCCATGCAAAGACTTGATAATTCTTTGAATGTATTAGCTTAATATTGATCTCGTCCAGTAGCTTGAAATTGGCGTGCACAGCTATGGCATTTAGTCTATCGGCAATTGCAATAGCTTTGTCAATATCCTTGCTCGTGAGTATTCCTATTGGGATGTCGGGGTTGAGCTCTCTCAGTTTCGTCAATTCGTCCCATTTAAAGCTGGATATAATAAAATCGCTGTTGTTCCAGCCTTTTTCGTTAATATATCGGTTGATAATATCATTTACATAGCTTGCAGTGTTGACTCCTTTTAGCTCAATGTTTAGCATAATCTTCTTGTCTATCAAATCCAAAACCTCCTCTAAAGTCGGAATTCTTATGCCGCCTTTTAATAGTATTGTGTCGAGATCGCTTTTGTTGAGGTTTACAATCGAGCCGGTGTGCTCGGTAAGACGATCGAGAGTGTTGTCGTGAAATACTACAATAGTACCGTCGGATATCTTAAAAACATCAATTTCAACAGCATCCGCTCCTAAATCGATAGCTTTCTGTATTGAAGGTAGACTGTTTTCAATTGCGTGCCCAGCTGCACCTCTGTGTCCAATTACAATGGGTGTTTTGGTATTTTCGCTACAGGCTCCAATAATCATTGAAATCATGAAAATTATTATTGCAGATTTTCTCATTTCTCTAGTTTTTAGATGAATGTCACAGATCTTTTATTTGAAGTTTACATTTTATGCATATTTGATATGCGTGTTTACGGTATGCTGTATCATAAATACCATTCCAAAAGTATAAAAAAAGGACTACCTCTGCAAGAGCTTGGTCTCACTTTTGAAGTGAGAAAGATTATAAATCAATACTATTGTATAGTAATAGGCGTGGTTACGGATAATAATAATCTGAAAGATAACCTGTGGTAATGGCTGTCCGTCTATTCGGCAGGCAGGTAAACAATGCGAAAAGAAAGATTCATTTCGAAAGTTTATGGATATGAGGCTATGCGCTGCCCCATGCTTCGAACGCTATTTATAGAAATTGTTATCTTTGTAAAAAAACACTGAGAATGGATACGTATCTGTTGATTACAATTCTTAGCGGGGTCGTGGTACTCTCCTATGCGTTCAATGTTGTAACTGCAAAAACAAAAGTGCCTAGTGTGCTTATGCTTATCGGCTTCGGCATGCTTGTCAATCTTTTTGCAGGGAAACTCGGTTTTCCCGATGTTTCTCATTATTTGGAGTTCCTTGGGAATATTGGGCTGATAATGATAGTGTTGGAGGGAGCATTGGATTTGCATCTTACTGCCGAGAAGGTGCCAGTCGTTATAAAATCACTCATTGTAGCTCTTGTTTCATTAGTATTGACAACGGCTGTAATCTCGTGGATCTTTATGTTGTTCTATCAAAATATGCATTGGGTGTCGGCTGTACTTTACGCCATGCCATTGTCTATTCTTAGCAGCGCAATAGTTATTCCAAGCATCTCGCACCTGAAAAAACACGACAAGGAATTTCTGATATACGACAGCACTTTTTCTGATATTCTTGGTATTATGTTTTTTTATGCTATAAAAGACAATGCAGATGTGGGGTCGGTGATGACATTCTCGGGCAAGCTTCTTATTAATTTCCTTCTGACAACTATTATTTCGATTGTTCTAAGTTACATAATCATATACCTTATACAGTATATAAAAACAGGTGCGCGGTTGATACTCTTATTGTCTATCGTAACATTGATGTACGCTTTTATGAAGTTGGAGCACCTGTCGGCTTTGCTGATAATATTAATCTTTGGTCTGATGGTTAGCAATCCGGAGCTGCTTATCTTCAGGAAGTTGAGAGAGCATATAAGTGTCAGCTTTATCAAAAAACTTTTTCGTGATTTAAATATGCTAACCATCGAAGTGTCATTCCTTATTCGCACATTTTTCTTCATAATTTTTGGAATGAGTATATCGATTGGGACGTTCACTGATGCCAATGTTTGGTTGATAAGTGCAGTGATTTTAATACTCATATATTTAATCAGATTCGGTACGATGAAAGTTGCAAAGATAGACAACATTAGCCCCGCTGTCTATGTCGCACCACGAGGCTTAATTACGGTATTGTTATTTTACTCTATTCCAGAGAAATATCAAATGCCAGATTTTCATATTGGTGTTTTGTTTATGATTATCCTTGTAACAGTAATAGTTATGGGTACAGGGCTCCATACTCACTATAAAAGAGTGTCTTTGAGAGAGCCTAAAAATCCGGCAGATGAAAAGTCGGAGCATCATCCTGATGAGGAGGAATTTGCAAGCTAATCTGTAAGCCCCTCAATGACGCTCCCATTATAACTTGTTGGTGATATTATATTTAGAATTTGCCAAATACTTGGGACTATATCAATAGCATTTATCTTCTTATAAATAGTTTGCGCCTTGACTCTTCCTCCGAGAATAACTCCTGTTACTTTGCTCTCGTGAACATAATTAGAGATTTTATCAGAGTATTCCGGCATATATGATTCGTATAAATCAAAGAGCACATCTGGAGTTCTGCTCTGAAAATATGAATTTAAAAACTCTTGCTCGCCGACCTTGCCATTGTTCAGAGCGTCAGCAGAATAAGCAGAGCGTATAGCTTGGAAATCGGTCATGAATTTTGCTGTTTGTGCCTGAAACGAGGCTAAATCTCCCCCTTTTTTTTCTATCTCTGTTCTGTTTAGTATAATATGATTGTTACTAAACTTACGTATCCAATTTCCATCACCAAAGCTATGATTTAGGAAAGCTTTTAGAAGAACTTGGCTTCTTTCCATATCTACATAGCTGCCTGGCAGACCTAGTGCTTTATATTCTTCGGGTAGGGTAGAGCTAGATGTTGTCGGCATCAGCACAAAAATGTAGTTTCCTTTGCCAACTTCCCTATCTAGGCTGAGGAGTAGACTTTCAATGTCTTTATCTAGTCTTAGATATAAGTCCTCCATTTCCATTGAATGACCCCCAAAATATGGATTTGCATCTCCCATTGAACTAAACGAAACGCTTAGAAAATCAGCAGTGTTGTCTTTGCCCAATTTCTCTGCGCTTAGTAGTTTTATTGCAAACTCCCTTGTCATCTCATTGGCTAGAGGGGTTTTTCTTATAAATAAATTATCGGAGTCTCTGTATTTGCCTATGCTGTAAGGGAATGTTTTTCGTCCATCGGGAAAGCCTCTTTCTATTTCTGATTTGTCGTCATTGCTTGATTTATAATAGTTTACATCTCTGAAGGTCTCCCATGTATATTTGTCGGAACTGGAAACAAATATATTTCTGTTGAATGTTTCAAGCATGCTGTTATTCAGCCCTTTATAGTGAGGCGAGCTTGTAAATCCGTCAGTGCTGTTCTTTATCCAATAGGCAGCATTAGCTGTTCTGCCTGCTCCCAGAATAGCAGTGTACTCGTTGGTGCCTACGCCAAAAACCTTGGACTCTTTGCCAAGCACTAGTTTCATAACATCGCCAATAGTAAATGACTTTAGGTTGTCTGGCGTTGGGTCTGAGACCTCGCTACTGCTGAGCTTGCCATAAACTGCATCTACCTCGCAATTAGATATATGGTCGTACCATGTTTTACTAACTATGCCGTGCTTGCTGATGTACGAGCCTGTAAGCAGCGTTGAAATGTTGGTTTCGGGGCTTTGTTCCAACTGATTGTAAACTACATTGCTGAGTACGGCTCCTTGGTCGAAGCACCGCCTAAAGCCTCCGTCGCTAAATCCATCCCAATATCGCCCTATATAATCAGGGCGCATGTTGTCAATTGTTGCCACTACCACGAGTTTGGGGTTGTTGTCTTGTTGCGCATTGACACTCAGGGCTGATAGAAGTATTGTCGCAAAAAATGCAACTATTGTCTTGTTATTCATTTGTTTTATATTTTTTGCAATAGACTGTAAGCCGTAGGCTTTATGCTTTTGCTGTTTATACTTATGTTATACTGTTTGCTAACTTGGTCAACTCCATAGTGCTATTTATTGCCCTTAAAATATACTGTCAAGCAAAGCCCATATATCTGATTTTGGGAGAATGACATTACTGATTGATCGTAAATGTGAGTCCATGTCTGATTAAACCTGAACTCCAAAGATGCCGCAAGATTATCGAAGTTGGCTATTGCTCCTATTGCTGCGATAAGCCCAAACTCAAAGGTGTTGTCAATCTCTGCATCTTGATATGGCAGCCTTTGAGACGCATCTGTTATGTCGTCAGTGATTTTTTTGTCGAGCATAAATGCAACAAAGGGTCCGGCGTTAAGCATTGGTCGTATTCTCCATTTTTCGCCTACCTCAAAATGTGTCAGCAGTGGAACTTCTATATAGTTGAGACTGACGGTGAACTCGTCGCCGTTGTCGTAACGTTGCTTCCAGCCCTTTTGCTTGTAATTCAGCTCCAACTGTACTCCCGACCAAAACTTGTTCTTGAACAAGGCATTTACTCCACCTTGCATGCGAGGGTAGAAGGCTGTGTTGAAACCCGATTTGTCGTAGAAGTTGACTCCTCCCATGAATAAACCCCCATTTACTCCGTAGTTGAAGTAGTTGATAGTCTTGTAGATCTTTCTGACCTTTTTTGTCGTATCTACATCAAAGCTCTGTGCTTTAAGCATCGTTGATGTCAGAGATACAAAGAATATCAGGACTATATATTGTTTGATTTTCATTTGTTTATCCTTTAGAGACTTTAGTATTTAGATATTGGATAAGGCAATTAATGCTATATGCCGTATGCTCTAAGCTGTACGTCGAGAAGACTGTTTTATTAACTAATGAACACATCATCTTATTACTACATCATTAATGATTTCACGACCTACAATCTCATTCATGCGCTTTACTATATTGTGCCTGTGCATGCTAAGCTCAGAGCGTACCATCGGCGAGTTTACCTTGACAAATAGTACTTTGTGTTGAATCTCGACAGAGGTGGTGTAAGATGCAAAGAGCTTGCCTGCAACTCGCTCCCATGACGAAGTTACATCGATTTCCTGCATCTTGTGTTGGATGCCTAGTGCATTAACGTACATCTGAAGCACTTCGCCCAATGATTGTGCATTGCGTCGTCTCATTGTTTACTAATTTTTATTTTGCCGTTATCAACATTGAATATGGAATATTCGCAATCGAACTTATTTACTATCTTGTCCAAATGTTCCCTATTGGTGTCGCTGATAAATATCTGTCCAAAACTATCTTGCCCGGTCAAACTTACTATCTGCTCAACGCGTTCTGCATCAAGTTTGTCGAATACATCATCTAACAAAAGAATGGGGTTAATGCCTGATACCTCCTTTATAAACTCATATTGGGCGAGTTTTAGTGCCACCAAATATGTTTTCTGCTGACCCTGCGAACCAATATGCTTGGCCAGATGCTCGCCTAGCTCCAAGAGCAAGTCGTCTTTATGAATGCCGACAGAGGTGTGCTGAATGATTTTATCCTTGTTGATATTCTCTTTCAGCAGTTGCCCAAATTCGGCGTCTTGTAAACTCGACTTGTAACTCAGTCCTACCTTTTCGTTGCCGCCACTCACAAAATTGTAATACCTCTGAAATACGGGTATCAACTCGTCGACAAAGCTCCTGCGCTTCTCGAAAATAATATTCCCGTAGTCAACCAGCTGTGCGTCGTAAACCTCAATGGTATCCTTGTCAAACCGTCGTTCTTTGTAGAAATGCTTCAAGAGGTTGTTGCGTTGCAGCAATACTCGATTGTAGCAAATCAAGTTTTCAAGATATAAAGAGTCGTACTGCGATATGACTCTGTCTATATAACGCCTGCGCTCGTCGCTCCCTCCGCCTATCAGACTGCTGTCTGAAGGACTGATGACAACTAAAGGTAGCAAACCGATGTGTTCTGTCAATCGCTTGTATTCCTTGTCATTGCGCTTGAAATGCTTTTTTTCGCCACGCTTTAGTGCGCAGTGGATCTTCTCGACTTCGTCCTTGCGCGCATATTCGCCTTTTATCATCATAAAGTCCTCGTTATGATTGATATTCAGAATGTCGTTGGATGAAAAATAACTCTTGCAAAACGATAGATAATAAATCGCATCCAAACAATTGGTCTTGCCGGTGCCGTTGTTCCCTATCAAACAGTTGATGTTTGAAGAAAACTCAAGCTCCGCCTGCTCAATATTCTTGTAGTTAAGTATTTGTAAGGACTTTAGATACATTCATTGCAAATTTATACAAAGATACTATTTTTGACGTTATGATACTATAATTCTGCAATACTACAATAGGGCAAACGCTTCAAAATTATTTACGGCTCTATAACGAATAAAGCGGGGAATGGTATAAATACAATGTTTAATCGTTGAACTGTTTAAGGTTTAAAATGCTGTATGCCGTAGGCTTTAGGCTATAAGCATTTTAATGGTAAATGATGCCGCTGAATAAACGAACGTCATTGCAAGTAGCTAGCGACGAAGCAATCTCCTACAACAAAGAACAGACTGCTTCGCTAGTTCTTGTCAGCGGAATAAGTTACCTTTGTTGGAAATTATTTCAAGGCATGAGCAATAATCATAAAAACGACCCTTTTGGACTTGCCGTTGAGGCATATTATAAAAATGCGGATAACACTCCGATTGTTGTCGCTAGCTCAATCGCAGAGGATGAGGAACTGTTTCCAGAATACCTTTTCAGAGAGTTTGATTCCATGCCGAAACTTGAGAAAGAGGCGCTGAAATACGCCAGAGCTTCGGTGCTGGATATTGGTGCCGGTGCGGGCTGCCACTCATTATATTTACAAGATCAAGGCATTAATGTTACCGCTCTTGAGCTTTCACCTTTGTGTTGCGAGGTGATGAAATCGAGGCAGATTGAGCGAATTATAAACGGGGATTTTATGACTCTCACCCTGCCAAAATTCGATACCTTGTTGCTGTTGATGAACGGTGCTGGACTGGCAGGGAAATATGAGAATCTGCCCGGATTTATTTCTCGGTTGAAAGCTCTTCTGAATCACAAGGGTAGGGTGATTATAGATTCTGCCGACATGATGTATATGTACAAAGATGATGAAACAGAGGAAACATGGATTGACCTAAACGCAGATGAATACTACGGAGAGGTGGAATACAAACTGTCGTATAAAGATGAAGCAAATGCTACCTTCCCTTGGACCTTCTTTGATCCCGACACTCTGATAGTCGGCTTTGAAGAAAAGGGCTTTAGGCTAATAGACTTTTTTGAGGGCGACTACCACAATTATCTATGTGTATTCGATTTAATTGACTGATTGCTTGATGGTCAGATTGTTGTCCGTCAGTCTGTTGGTGTAGTCTTGAATTATGGCTTTTACATGAGTCTCCAATCGCTCTTTGTTTTTACTGTCAGTGGCGATAAGGTTATTCTTCATCATCTCGTCAGACTCTATGTTGTACAAACCAATTGACCTCTGACCGTCAAACTGCAATAAATATCCGTTTTCTATTATTATATATACACCATCTTTATAGTTGAAGATGAACCTGTTCGCATCCTTGTCGAACATATCTTGTCCGTAGGATATATAAGACTTCTTGCTCCCGACCATGTTCATAATTGTAGGCAAAACATCAGTTTGTTGTACATAGGTAGAATCATCGAAGCCTCTAAAGTCTTCTTTGCCGGGCATGTACAGCATCATCGGTATGGCAAAAGCTCCCCAGTCGCTTGTCCTGTATTTGTTGAGAACACAATCGGACATATGGTCGGCGGTGATGATGAAAAGGGTGTTCTTAA
>JBKECW010000023.1:0-3045 GCA_047975005.1 Bacteroidales bacterium
ATAAGCACGGGGAAGCCCACTCTGTCGACAAAGCCATAAATATCGTCGATGGTGGAAAGCTCGCTCCAACGTGGTTGGTCAATCTTCAAGTTATCAAGCAGAGACGAAAATTTCTGTCGGTCTTCGGCGTTATCTATTTTAATAGGCGAAGTTCCCAGAATCGGCACATTCTGCCGATGAAGTTTAAGGGCGAGATTATTCGGTATTTGTCCACCTGTCGACACTATTACACCTTTTGGAGCTTCGAGGTCGGCAATGTCAAGAACACGTTCAAGGCTAAGCTCGTCGAAATATAAGCGGTCGCAATTGTCGTAGTCAGTGCTTACTGTTTCGGGATTATAGTTAATCATCACCGAACGATAGCCGGACTTTTGCACCGAATTTATTGCACTCACGCAACACCAGTCGAACTCTACCGAGCTGCCAATGCGGTAAGCCCCTGAACCAAGTACTATTACAGACTTCCCGTCTTTTTCAAACTCTATGTCATGTTCAGAACCATGATAGGTGGTATATAGATAATTCGTCTGAGCCGGATACTCGCCTGCCAGAGTGTCTATCTGCTTAATCCAAGGGGTGACACCTTGCGATTTACGGTAATTTCTAGCTCTTATCGGAGCATCTTTCATTTGCTCGTCGGGGAGTTTTTCTGCAAGGCGTGCAACTTGAAAATCTGAGAAGCCTGCTTTTTTTGCCTCTAAAAGCAAAGCAATATCAATATTTTCTATCTTGCCGGTTTGCTCCAGCCTTTTCGATATTTTAAATATATTCTCCAACCTTGACAAGAACCAGTTATCGATTTTCGTCAGGTCATGAATTTTCTCTACTGAATATCCTGCTTCAAAAGCATGAGCAATGGCAAAAATTCTTTTGTCGGTCGGGTTGGAAAGTTCAGTATCTATTTCACTTTCCGTCATGGATTTATTGTTGGCAACAAAGCCGTGCATACCGTTTCCGGTCATCCTGATACCTTTTTGTATAGCCTCCTCGAATGTTCGTCCGATAGCCATAATCTCGCCGACACTCTTCATGGAGCTTCCAATCTTTTGAGTAACGCCCGAGAATTTCCCCAAATCCCAGCGAGGGATTTTCACCACACAGTAATCTAGTGCAGGCTCGAAGCATGCAGTGGTTACTTTTGTAACCGAATTATTTAGCTCGTGCAGACCGTAGCCCAATCCTAGTTTTGCCGCCACAAATGCCAGTGGATATCCTGTTGCCTTTGATGCAAGAGCTGAGGAGCGCGACAATCGGGCATTCACCTCGATAACTCGATAATCTTCGGATTGCGGGTCGAGCGAAAACTGCACGTTGCACTCTCCCACTACTCCGATATGCCTAATTATTCTAATTGATATTTCTCTCAGTTTGTGGTATTCGCTGTTGGTCATTGTTTGCGATGGAGCGACAACAATACTCTCGCCTGTGTGTATTCCGAGCGGATCGAAGTTTTCCATATTACAAACGGTGATACAGTTATCGTACTTATCTCTTACCACCTCATACTCAACCTCTTTCCAACCTTTCAGAGACTCCTCTACCAATACTTGAGGCGAATATGCAAATGCACTTTTAGCAAGTTTGGCGAGTTCCTCGTCGTTTTCGCAGAAGCCACTGCCAAGACCGCCAAGAGTATATGCAGCTCTGAGTATTACGGGATAACCCAATTTATGGGCTGCATTGAATGCTTCGTCGAGGTTGTTGGTAGCGATGCTTCTCGCTGTTTTTACATCTATTTCATTCAGTTTCTGAACGAATATATCTCTATCTTCCGTGTTGATAATAGCCTGCACGGGAGTGCCGACCACTTCGACATTATATTTTTCTAAGATTCCCGCCTCAAACAATGCCACACCGCAGTTCAGAGCTGTCTGTCCTCCAAAAGCAAGGAGGATACCTTGTGGAGCTTCTTTTTTTATTACATCCTCCACAAATTCGGGAGTAACGGGCAGTAAATATACCCTATCGGCTATTTCTTCGGATGTTTGAATTGTTGCAATATTCGGATTTATGAGGACAGTCTCCACGCCCTCTTCCTTCAATGCTTTAAGAGCCTGAGAACCTGAATAATCAAACTCCCCGGCTTCACCTATCTTAAGAGCTCCCGAACCGAGAACTATCACTTTCTTTATATGCTTACTTATTGTCATTTTTCTATTTCTTATTTGTTGATAGAATACAGAGAGTTTACAAACTCGTCGAACAGAAACTCCGTGTCCACAGGTCCGCTAGTTGCTTCGGGGTGGAATTGGGTTGAGAATATCGGCTTAGAAGTATGCTTTATCCCCTCATTGGTGCCATCGTTTACATTTATAAACAAAGGTTGCCAATCTTCGGGCAATGTATCTTGATTTATTGCATATCCATGATTTTGCGATGTAATATAGCATCTATTTGTACCACAGAGCAATACGGGTTGATTATGGCTACGATGTCCGAACTTCATTTTATAGGTTTCCGCTCCTGCCGCACGAGCAACAAGCTGATTGCCAAGACAAATTCCCATTATTGGTTTCCCCATATCGAATGCTTTTTTCAAGTTACTGACTGTCGCATCACACAGCGCAGGGTCGCCGGGTCCGTTTGACATAAACAGTCCGTCAAACTCAAGATTCGTAAAGTCATAATCCCAAGGAACTCTCACTACTTTAACACCACGCTTGAGCAAGCACCTGAGAATATTATTCTTCACCCCGCAGTCGACAAGCACAACAGTTTTGTCGCCGTCGCCATATTCTACAACATCTTTGCATGAGGCAATGGCAACGAGGTTGTCCTTATTGGGGTCTACAAAATCAATATCTTGGTTTTCGATTATAATTTTTCCAAGCATCGAGCCTTGCTCTCTAAGTTTTTTTGTCAGTAGGCGGGTATCAATACCAAAGATACCCGGCACTTGATTTTCTTTCAGCCAGTCGCCCAAACTTTTGTCGGCATTCCAGTGGTTATGCTCTGCTGAATAGTCTTGTATTACCAGTCCGGAAGCGTGGATTTTATGAGATTCGTAGAATTTCTCGATTCCGTGTTCGTCCTTGTCATTTGAGG
>JBKECW010000024.1:0-20510 GCA_047975005.1 Bacteroidales bacterium
ACCCGCATCATCAAGTAATTTCATCGACTTCTCGTTCAGTCTGCCCTTTGCCTGTACTGCAATTCTTAGTTTCTCCATATTATTTCCAATATTAATATACTTTTATTAAAAAGCAAAAGTAATGATAATATCGGCAAAATCAAAGTTGCATGAAATGCTTGTCGGAGTAAGAAGCGTGTGCGCCCAACGACAAATCCGAGCAGGAATAGAGCCATAGTCAGCTATCCACGCCCTATCAAGCCAAACTGATAACTGAGTTTTCGTAAGAAACCCTCTGTCAGATTGTATTTTGCACTATTAATAAATGATGGATTCCTTATATGTTCGGGAATATTTGGCGAGAGGGCTTGTGTTGTCGTGATCTACTCCGTATCAACCTGTTCTGTTGGCTGGAAGTTATGTTGAACTGACTGAATAATTCGTGTAGAAATCATTGCCAAACAGTCCGATTATCAGAAGTATGAACATTCTCCACATAAAGCGTTTGCGAAAATCGATACCTTTCTTCTCAGCTCTATCCATCTGTATGAAAAAAACTCAAACCAAAGAGGAATGCAAAAAAAAAATTGATAAATCGACCCGTCACAATGTTGTCAACAAGCCATCGAACTGCGTTGTCCATCGCAGGAAAACGAGCTTCGTGCACCTCTTATGTTCGATGGCAATGGTATTCCGTAGCGCTGTATCATGTGTACAATGATTACTCCCAGCAAGGCAAAGCCTCTCAGTGCATCCAATACCTCAATGCGTTTTTGAGGTGTTGATATAAGCGTATTTTGTTCCGTAATATTCATACTGAATTTACATTTTGAATCAATGTCAGAATTAACAATATAGTTATTTACAGCTGTCTCATTTGCTTGCCGCTAGCTTGTGTATATGTCTCTAATATCACTCACTAACAATCTCAAACTCTGCAATACCAAAGCTCTTGCCTCCCCGTGCTGAGGATAAGGCTCTGAATTTTATGTACCGTCCTTTAGTTGCTTGGAAGTCCTTGCTCTGCCATATCGGACTGTTTTCAATGTTTGAAAATTCACCCGAAGATATAGCCTTCCCCCAGTTTTTTCCGTCCTTGCTGACATAAAATTCATAAGAAGTGATTATCCCCCTATTTCCACGACTTTGGTCGGGCAGATAACGGAAGCCTGCAAGCTGTATTTCCTCGCCCAAATCGACGATGTAATCTACAGCTTTATCGCTTTGTATTAGCCAAGTGCTACTCTCGTTACCGTCAAAAATCAGATTTGCTTTCGTTTCGTCTTTGAATGCTCCCAACATATTCCATTTTTCCCTTGATATATCTAGCTCTGCCAATGTTGTCGGGCTGCTTCGCTTTGTCTTGGGGTCTATAACTACAGCTTTTAAGTCGGTTTTATTCTTCACTGCGAATGTAGCTGAGTATGGTTCTGACTGTGGGCTTGGCTCTGTTCCATCGAGTGTATAGTAAATGTCAACATCGCTATCGAAGGCTGAAATCGTTACTTCTCCGTTGCGAGTACGCTGTATTTTTGGAGCTTCCAATACCTTTGGAGCTTTGTACAATTCTACCCTGCTGATTGTCGGACAAGCCTTAGCGTCTTCTATATTTAGACGCACTTGAGTGGCTGTTACATTGGGAAAACGCAATATACGCTTAGCTCCGATGGTTGTTGCATCGGCTATCTTCTTCCATTTGTTGCCAACTAGAGCCTCCACACTAAATTTACGAACTCGTTGTCCCAAACGGATATACTCCTGCACTAAGAAACGATTAAATTCTGTAGGAGCTCCCAAATCTATTGTAAGCGAAGCATTTACTACCCCATCGTCGCTAGCCCAGTAGCTGTCGGGATTATCGTCGGTAGTATTGCTTGCCCTATAAGCCTTTACTTTGCCTCGTACGTTGGAGGCTTCGGCGCGCTTATTTCTTGCCAAAGGTGTTGCAAAGTCGGCATCGATAGCATTTTTCAATTTCATCACTTGCTCAACATCCCTTTCGTGTATCAGCCCTCGCTTGTCGATGGGAAAACTTAATAACAATGAGGCATTTCTGCCAATGCTATTGTAATATATATCAAGGAGGTGTGGCAAGGTTTTAACCTTGTGGTCTTCGGCAGGATGATAGAACCAACCCGGACGAGTGGATACATCAACTTCTGCCGGAACCCAATGTGTACCGTCTTCATGCCCCGTACGCATATTTTCATCTTTTGAAGTAGGCGAACCGGGATAAAACTCAGCACGACGGATGGGAGCCCAATTCGTCTCCATTGCCCATCCCTCTTCGTTGCCCACCCAGCGTACGTCGGGACCTGCATCGCTAAACATACAGGCATTGGGTTGTAGAGTGCGCACAAGTTGAAAAATACTATCCCAGTTATAATAGGTCTTACGGTCTATTTTTCTATTGTCATTAGCTCCGCCGTAGTAGCCAGTTCCGCCATTTGCACCATCGAACCAAACCTCGAAAACATCGCCATAGTTGGTAAGCAATTCTGTCAGTTGATTGCGAAAATACGTGATATATTCGGGCTTGCCATAGTCGGCATGGTTCCTATCCCATGGCGAGAGGTAAACGCCAAATTTTAATCCGTATTCACGACAGGCATCTGCCATTTCTTGTACTACGTCGCCTTTGCCGTCTTTCCACGGCGAGTTTTTAACGGAATGTTCAGTATATGCCGAAGGCCACAGACAAAAACCGTCGTGATGCTTTGCCACAAGTATCATTCCTTTCATCCCTGCCTCTTTACAAACCTTTGCCCACTGCCGACAATCCAAGTCCGTCGGGTTAAACCATTCCACTTTTTCGTCGCCCATTCCCCACTCCATGTTGGTATATGTAACCATATTAAAGCATATCAGAGCGTAGTACTCCATTTCGTGCCATGCCAACTGACGCTCCGTAGGTAATGCTCCAACAGGCTTTGGTGGTTCGACACTATTACAGGATAAAAGCAATAAACTGATAATAAGAAATGTAAATCGACGCATTAGCATTGCAACATGTTATTAAAGGTATTGTAATCTTTGCCAAAGATAAGTATTTGTCTAACAAGTAATGCTTTAATGTATAAAATAGTATTCGTTTTTTCTTATTTATTTAGCCTGATGAAAATATTATTAATAATTCAATCATGTATCATAATTCCTTTATTATGTACTTGTTCCAGCAATACTTACTCTGTTCCTGATGTGGGTTTCTACTATTGGCGTACGGAGTTTAAGCTCAAGGATACTGAAAAGAACGCCATAAATGAATATGCAGTTAAAAAGCTGTATGTCAAATATTCTGATATAGGTATTGGAGCTGACTCTATTCCTTATCCCATCGGAAAGATAAAGTTCAACAGCAAAATTCCTGATGTTGAAATTGTTCCAGTAGTGTATATCAAAAATGAGGTAATGCTTAATAAGCAACTGGATGTGAGAGCTATATCAGATAATATATTGCAGCTAATAAATGCAATAAATACTAACAATAATATAGACTGCTCTGGGATACAAATTGATTGTGATTGGAGTCTTGACAGTCGAGATAAGTTTATGATTTTCATTGATGCACTGAAAGCTGATTGGGGCAAAAAGCTGTCGGCAACAATCAGACTGCACCAGATTAAATTTGCAGATGTTACACAAATTACTGAGGTAGACTACGGTATGCTGATGTACTACAGCCTTCTATTTAGAAACAAAGTCATAATAAAATCAGTAAATACCTAAAAAATAAAACATTAATCATCATTAGTTCAGTTTATAAAAAATTGAAAAAATAGAGTTGTTTTTTTTATCTTATCTTTGTCGCACTGATTTATCATTATGGCTAAAAATGAATGAATTTACCGTAAACAGAGACAAAAATGATATAGAGATAATGGCGCCGGTTGGTTCTTATGAGTCGCTAATGGCTGCCATAAACACCGGAGCAAAATCTGTATACTTCGGTGTGGAAAAGCTGAATATGCGCGCACGGTCATCGGTAAACTTTACACTAGACGACCTCCGAAAGATTGTAGAAATCTGCAATAAGCACGGTGTGAAATCATACCTGACAGCCAATACTGTTATTTTTGACGAAGAACTCGACGAGATAAAAAATATCCTTAGAGCTGCAAAAGAGGCAGGTGTGAGTGCTGCAATAGCTTCCGACTTTGGAGTTATTCATTATGCTCGCTCCATTGGCTTGAACGTTCATATTTCTACACAGGTGAACATAACAAACATCGAAAGCCTTAGATTCTATGCAACTTTTGCCGATATAGTAGTTCTTGCCCGCGAAATGAACCTTACTCAGGTACGTAAGATTTACGAGCAAATACAAAAGGAGCAAATAAAAGGACCTTCGGGAGAGCTAGTGCGTATAGAAATGTTTGTGCACGGTGCGCTGTGCATGGCAGTGTCGGGAAAATGCTATCTGAGCCTTCACGAGAAAAACTACTCTGCCAATAGAGGTAGTTGTCTGCAAATGTGCAGACGCAGTTACATTGTTACCGACAAGGAAAACGGACAAGAGCTGGAGATCGATAACGAGTACATAATGAGTCCTAAGGACTTGAAAACCATCCATTTTATTAATAAGCTGATTGATGCAGGTGTGTCAATACTCAAAATCGAAGGCAGAGCTCGCTCGCCGGAATATGTCAAAACGGTAGTTTCGTGCTACAGCGAGGCTGTCGATGCCGTTTTTGACGGCAGCTTCACTCAAGATAAAATAGATGCTTGGGACACTCGCTTAGCAAGAGTATTCAACCGAGGCTTTTGGGATGGTTATTATCTTGGTCAGCACTTGGGCGAATGGTCGAGCGAATACGGTTCGCAAGCCACCACTACAAAGAAATATATCGGCAAAGGAACTAACTACTTCCCAAATATCGGTGTTGCCGAATTTCTGATAGAAGCCGACACCCTTTCCGTAGGCGATGAAGTGATAATAACAGGTACGACAACGGGGGTTATCGAAATGACCATAGAAGAAATACGTGTCGACCTAAAGCCTGTAAAAACGGCAAACAAAGGAGAGCGTTGCTCTATTGCCATCAACGAAAAGATACGTCGTTCAGACAAACTATACAAGATTATTCAATCGAAAACACCCAATAAGATTGTGTAAATGAGCAATATACTAATTATAGAGACTTCCTCGCCTGTATGCTCCATAGCAATAGCAGTAGGCGGAGAAATCAAGCATATCAGAGAAGATTTTGAACAGAATCATGCCTCGCTGTCGGCTCTATTTGTAGACGAAGTGTTACAAGAAGCAGGATTGACCGTTAAAGACCTAGATGCCATTGCATTGAGCGAAGGTCCCGGCTCGTACACCGGGCTACGCATTGGAGCTTCCTTGGCTAAAGGGCTTGCCTATGGCGGCAATGTGCCTGTTTTATGCATTAACACTCTCGAAGCTATGACGGAATATATCATTGATAACTCATCCTTGCTATCTCATACTAAGAACAAAGTCGTATTTGTGCCAATGATTGATGCCCGAAGAATGGAAGTCTATACAACTTTTTATGACCAAGAACTAAACATTATCAAACCGATACACTCTTTGATACTCGAAGAGAATACCTTTGCACCTTTCATCTCCGACCATCAAATAGCAATATTTGGTACCGGCATGGAGAAATGTAGAGATTTGTACAAGGGCGATAAATACATATTTATAAACGAACCAAATAAGATGTCTGCCAAGCATTTACTAAGCTCTACGATGAAGAAGTATAAGGAGAAGGACTTTGCCGACACTGCCTACTTTGAACCTAACTACCTGAAAGATTTTATCGCAACAACGCCAAAAAATAAAATTTTATAATTAACTATTAACCAAATAAATTATTACCATGAAGAAATTTACTTTCTCATTACTATTGTTTTTTGTCGGTCTTTCAGCCGGAGTTGCTCAAAAATTGGAATTGCACTACGACTACTTATCCCCTCGTAAGTATTTCACGTCTACAGTTACTGATTTCATTGTAGACAAACTCGGTAACACTTTCTATTTTATAGATTTTAATTATGATAACAACGAGCAGGGACATTCTATGAGCCTTGCATATTTTGAAATTCACAGAGAGTTTGCATTGACCAAGAAAGGATACGACGGTATTAAATTTCATGTTGAGTACAATGACGGTTTTCTAATTAGCTCATCTGCAGATCAAGAGATAGGTGCAAATCTGGGATTTCCCCTAAATCGTGTGTGGGTACTAGGCTTTGGCTATCCTATCAAAATCGGCAAAAACCTAACACTCGATTCATACATAGGATACAGAGCGTCATCAGATTCCGACAATAAGGATGCAATGGTGTCTACGGCATGGTTCAACACTCTATTTAACAATAAACTGATATTCACAGGTTTTATCGACGTATGGAGCAGACATTTTGAAGCAGAAGACAAGCGTAAATTAGTATTCTTGTCTGAGCCTCAGCTATGGTATCAAATCTCTCCTAAGTTTGCAGTAGGTGGCGAGGTAGAGCTGTCTTACAACTTCACTGGAGAGAAAGGGTTTAAAGCATATCCCACAGTTGGTTTGCGTTACGTTCTAAAATAAATAGATATATGAAATCTTTTATAGATAAATATTTCGGAATAAGTAGCAGTGGTTCTAATTTCAGGACTGAAATTATTGCAGGTATAACTACCTTTATGACAATGGCATACATCCTTGCCGTAAACCCTCAGATTCTAGGGAGTACTGGCATGGATAAGGGAGGCGTCTTCGTTGCAACCGTTATTGCGGCTGTCATCGGCACACTGGTTATGGCTTTGTTTGCCAAATACCCTTTTGCTCTTGCTCCTGGAATGGGGCTCAACGCATTCTTTGCATATTCGGTGGTGATAGGACTTGGTTATTCTTGGCAACTGGCACTTACAGCAGTATTTGTGGAAGGTATAATATTTATGATACTATCGGCTTTTAAAGTACGAGAAGCTATATTCAATGCTATTCCACAAGACATTAAATATGCTGTTACCGCAGGTATCGGACTGTTCATTACCTTTATAGGTCTGAAAGGTGCGGGAGTGATAGCTAGTAGTGATGCCACTTTTGTTACCCTTGGCAATATGGGCTCTGCACCTGCTCTATTGGCATTTGTTGGTATAATACTAACAACTATCCTACTAATAAAAAATATAAAAGGAGCTCTGTTGCTCGGAATTGTAATTACATATTTGCTCGGCATAGTTGCGCAACTCACCGGCTGGTATGTTGTTAATCCTGAAATAGGGCATTTTTCGTTAATCCCGAACTTTGCCAATCTTTTCAAAATCCCCGACATTTCTACCGTGGCGTTTAAGTTGGAGTTTCATCACATCTTTACGCTAGACTTCTTTGTGGTGGTGTTTGCTTTTCTGTTCGTAGATTTGTTCGATACAATCGGAACTGTTATCGGTGTTGCGACAAAGGGCAAATTCTTAGACAAAGACGGAAAACTTCCACGAATCAACAAAGTGCTTTTTGCTGATGCAGTAGCAACAACTTTTGGTGCATTGTTGGGGACATCAACCACTACTACCTATGTAGAAAGCTCTACAGGTGTAATGGCAGGTGGACGCACAGGTTTTACCTCTGTCGTGGTTGCGGCTCTTTTTATTATTGCCTTGTTTTTTGCACCTATTTTCCTTGCTGTTCCTGCTTTCGCCGTAGCTCCTGTATTGGTGATTGTTGGACTGATGATGATGGAAAGTGCAACAAAGATCAACTTTGGCAACTTTGAGGAAGCCGTGCCTGCATTTTTAACAATCGTAATGATGTCCTTTGCTTACAGCATTGCCGAGGGCATAATATTCGGTGTGATAAGCTGGGTGGCGATAAAACTTTTGACCGGCAAAATATCCAGAATATCTATAGTCATGATTATTTTGGCGATACTCTTTATTGCTAAAATGATATTCGACTCAATAGGATTACACAGCTAAGGAACAATAAATAAGAGGGTGTCCAAAAAGCGACACCCTCTCTCTTTGTTTAATAATATAGAGTATTGCTATTGCGCAGCTTGATATCTCTCCACTTCCAACTGAATGTTTTTAGCATTCTCATAATCTACTTCTGCAGTGATTGTATAATTGGTATTTAGCGTAGGTCTTGTCAAATCGTCGTCTATCTCGCAAGTAATAGAATTAGAGCCGTCAGAGAAAGTCATATAAATATCATCATCTCCCACTGTACTAATATCCTCTGTAAACTTTCCTGTCAGGTTTACTTTCACGTCTTTTGAGTCTAAAGTGCGTGCATTTGCAATCACCTCTGCTACTGTGTAGCTGGCCCCATCAGGATTGTAGCCTGTTGCTCCACCAATCAAATACTCCAACTCTAAATATACAGCTCCGCCATGCTCATCGTTTTCTTGCTCTACTTCTGCTACGAAGGTAATCTCATCGCCGTTTTTAATGTCTGAATGCCAATCGACGTCAAGCTCCAAAATAATGGTATTGTCTAAATTACCGGCTTCCGCCACATTAACATAGTAATCGTCTCTATCATAAAGAATAGGATCGCTTACTACCATTAGCGTCATCTTTACCCTGCTGTCTTGCCTATCCAGAGTTTTCCCATTTTCTTTGATATAGGCAATAGTAGTAGCATTGCTGTTCAGTCCGCTCTCATTTTTGCTGAATCCCTCTACAACATCGGCACTTACAATCTTTCCTACTGATTTAAGGGAAGTTGCTTCTTCCGAAATATCCTGCTTTACGACTCCTTTTACGGTTATGTCTTTTTCATAAACAACACCGTTGAGATAGTCGTTCACATCAACAGTTATTACAGTTCCATCTGTCCCCTTTAGATAAAACTTGTCGGTTGTCCCCGGTACATGGTCTGTTATCTGACCACTAACCGATACACTCGTTCCCTCGCTCTGAGATACTACATCCCCCGCATTCACATCCTTATAATGAGAGTCGCTATTGTTGCTGTCGCTACACGATGCAAATCCCATTAAACCTAGTGATAATACTGCCAATTTGGCTTTAAAAAAACTAATTTTCATAATACTTATAATTTAAATAAAATATCCGATTCTACTTGTCTTTTATAATAATACATTCCTAACTTCGACATCTACATTATTGTTGATATAATCTACCGTCATAAGAATGGTGCATTCCGTGTTCAATGCTGGCGAGAGATAACTCTCTATTTCTACCCTTATCTCCTCTTTGCCGTCAGAGAATAGATAATGTTCTCGGTTATACTGCTTTATAAACTTACCTCTTATTTTCAAAACTCGTTCCTGCCTATCCAAGATTGCGGCATTGCCTTTAACAAAGGCAATATTACTCAACTCTATATCATCGCAATAGTTGAGTGCCTCCAACTCTGCCTCCGGAACTAATTTCTCGTCGTCGTCAACTGTTATCAATATCGAGACCTGCTTATCTAGCACTATTATTGGTCGCCACGAATCGTCAACTTCAATCCTAATGACATCGGTGGCATCCCTAAATGAAAACATCTCCTGTCCTATCTGTTTCGTAAATCTTCCTCTTAACTCAATAACCTTGTCGCTGTCGTCGTACTGACGTGCGTTGTTTTTCACATCCAAAACAGTTCTAAAATCAGCTGAAGACTGACCTACAACACTGCCGGCAACAAATGTCATGAACGATATAATTAGTATTACTCTTCTCATTTCATTAAATTTTATGACACAAAGATAAATGCTGATTCTGTAGAGATTTGGGATTTCTTATAATTAGATTCAAAATGCACTGTGTTGTACCTAAAAAAAAAGACTGTCATTCTTGACGAATAACAGTCTTTATATTGTAACTTTTATTTTCTATTAGTCAACAACCAATTCAAAATCAAGTTGTTTCTTCTCTAAATCTGCTCGCACAACTTTTACGGTAAGGTCTTCGCCCAGCTGAAATATATTATGCGTGCGCTTGCCCACCAAGCAGTAATTTTCTTCGTCAAAGATATAGAAGTCATCCTTTAGAGAACGAATGGGTATCATACCCTCACACATATTTTCTAACTCCACGTAAATTCCCCACTCTGTAACTCCCGATATTACTCCTCTAAAAATTGTTCCTATCTTGTCTTCCATAAACTCAACCTGCTTATACTTAATGGACGAACGTTCGGCATTTGCTGCCAAACCTTCCATCGACGACGAGTGCTTGCAAAGTTCTTCATATTCAGCCTGATCAACAGATTTGCCTCCTTCTAGATAATGTGCAAGCAACCGGTGTACCATCATATCTGGATAACGACGGATGGGTGAAGTAAAATGAGTGTAAAAATCAAAACTCAAACCATAGTGTCCTATGTTTCTTGTGCTATACTCTGCTTTAGACATCGTTCTAACTGCTAATGTTTCGACCACATTCTGCTCTGCCCTATTTTTCACGTCGCGCAACAATTTGTTCAATGACTTCGATACGTTTGTAGAGTTATTCAAAGGAACTTCATAACCAAATCTCTTAATGAAAGTACTGAAATTCTGTAACTTCTCGGGGTCGGGCTTGTCGTGTATTCTATAAACAAAAGCGAGTGGCTTGTCGCCTTGATGTTTGGGTTTGCCTATAAATCTTGCCACCTGCTTGTTTGCCAACAACATAAATTCCTCTATCAGCTCGTTTGAAGCCTTCGGTTCTTTGAAATATACCGAAAGAGGCTTGCCGTTTTCATCAAGATTAAAGCGAACCTCATTGCGTTCAAAATTAAATGCTCCGTGTTGCATCCTTCTCGTGCGCAACTGTACAGCCAGCGTGTTAAGAGGCAAAATAACATCGCTTAAATCTCCCTCCTCTGTCTCGATGATAGTCTGAGCTTCCTCGTAGGTAAATCTCCTGTCAGAATGAATGACCGTACGTCCAAACCATTCTTTAACGATCTCTGCTTTGTCGTTCAGCTCAAATACTGCCGAGAAGCACAGTTTGTCCTCGTTGGGGCGTAGCGAACAAATAAAGTTAGACAAGCGCTCGGGAAGCATCGGCACAACTCTGTCTACCAAATACACAGAAGTTGCTCTGCCCTTTGCCTCTTCTTCAATCAATGAGCCTGGTGTTACATAGTGAGTAACATCAGCTATGTGAACTCCGACTTCGTAGTTGCCATTCTTCAAAACCTGAAACGACAGAGCATCATCAAAATCCTTTGCATCGACAGGGTCGATGGTGCATGTTGGCACAGTACGCATATCTCGCCTATTCTTTATCTCCTTTTCGTCTATAACATCCGAAATTTTCTCGGCTTCGTTGATGATATTTTGAGGATACTCATAAGGCAAATCATATTCTGCAAGAATGGCATGCATTTCTGCATTGTTGCTGCCCGAGTCTCCCAATACATCTATTATTGTTCCAAAAGGATTCTTTGCTCTTGATGGCCAATCGGTGATTTCGGCAATAGCTTTTTGTCCGTGTCTCGCCCCGTTCAGCTCTGCCTTAGGGATAAAAATGTCAAACTTCACACGAGAACTCGGAATTAGAAAAGCAAAATTTTTGGTTACTTCGACAGTTCCTACAAATTTGCTTTTGGCTCTATTAATAACTTCAACAACCTCTCCCTCAACATGTTTTCTTCTACGCTTTGCGTAGAGCTTTACCTTTACAGTGTCGCCCTCAAAGGTGTTGAGTAGCTTGTTGTGTGGAATGTAAACAATACCAACACTCCCACCGTCAGGAATGAGAAACGATTCTCCCTTTTCATCAACGTCAATTGTTCCTGTAACGTAACCCTCATGGCTTATAAGTCGGTATTTGCCTCTTGAAATTACTTCTATCTTTCCTTGTTCTTGCAACTCGTCTAGCGACACTGTTACCAGATTTTTAGTCTGAGCATCCATTATGCCTAGTGCTGCTGCAATCTGCTTATAATTAAATGTCCTACCCGGCTCTCTGAAAAACAGCTTCATTATAGCTGCTTTCAATTGTTTTTTATTAAAATGCTCCGGTGCAACTTTTCTTTTCTTTTTTGTCATATTCTTTTATTTAACAACGCAATGTACGCAATTATTGAGATACACACAACTATAAACCTAAATTGTAATTTTCTTGTGCAACGAAAAAAGTGTACTTTTACCACGTTGATTTAATGAAATTTTTAACCAATGACGGGCAAGAGCAAAAAAAATCTAGCTAATAAGAAGTCCCTAGTTACCCTTGTATTCTTACTGCTTTTTTCAATAAGTGCTTATTCTGAGACTCCAAGATTAAGCGATAAGGCAGAGATTTCTCTTATGACATGCTCGCCCGGCACTGAGATATATGCCGTTTTTGGACACACTGCTATCAGAGTACTCGACAGAGAAAATAACATTGACTATACTTATAACTACGGAGTATTCTCGATGGGTTGGGATAACTTCTACTGGAAATTTTCATTGGGCGAGACCTATTATATGCTTCAAAAAGAACCTACTGCGCGCTTCGTCAGGGTGTATAATTACTATAACAGAGGTATCAAAGCAGCAGTCCTAAACCTGAGCATGACCGAAAAACAAAGACTCTTTGATGCCCTTGAAAATGAAGCGTTGCCCGAAAACCGAACTTATCTTTACAACTACTTCTTCAACAATTGCTCAACCAAGGCTAAGGATGTTATTTTTTCCGTAGAACGCTCTGCCATTGAGTATAAAGGTGATATCCCTCAGAAATCATTTAGAGACTACATCAACGAATATACTGCCAACAACCCTATGTATCAGTATATTCTGAGCTTGCCTTTGGGAGCGGAAACCGACAGAACAACGAGCCGTGAAGAAAGTATGTTTTTACCCGACTGCCTCGACAAGGAACTGCAAAATGCTTGCTATTCCTCCGACAAATTGCCAATATTTGTGGATACATACACCATCCTGCCCTCGCCAAAGGTCGAAGAGATATCGTTCTTCTCTGCTTTTAACTTGGTGTTTATCGGGATTTGCTTGCTTATTGTTTTAGTCAGCATATTCTCAAAACGACTATTACTATTCGTAGACTATACTCTATTATTAATATTTACGATCGGCGGACTGATACTTGCTTTTCTTGCTCTATTTTCACTTCACCCCTGTGTAAAAACAAATCTTAATATTCTATGGCTGAATCCATTATGTATTGTGCTTATTATACAACTGATCAGAAGCAAGAAGGCAATACTCACACGTAGGTTATTTAAGATTTATGCTGTACTTATCGTACTGTTTCTTATCCTTACCGCCTTTGGAATGCAGTACGTACACTATTTAACAGTTATACTGCTAATCAGCTATTTAATTCGAATCTTCTTTGTATTGAGAAAAAGCGATTACTCTGCTGCCGAGCGTAATAAATTATAACTATCATTAGTTATAATTTATTAGTCTGCTTTTATTCCTTTAAAAGGCAGTCCAAATCTGTAATTTAATGATAGAAGTGTTGCCGTTCTGTCACCTAGCATCTGTTGCTCCATCCTGAGCTGCCATATTTCATTTATCTGCCACTGTGCTCCTAACAGCAAGTTAAAAGGATGATTGATGGACTTCTTCATGTGATAAGATATTTCGCCATTGCCATCCATTCCCTCAACAGTATTAGTAACAATGCCATAGGGAATGGCATATTTAATTTTATCCATTGGCGACAGGTTGCCGTACCATGTCTCCATTTTTGTCAAGGCTCCCTCCTTGCCCTCATTAAAATTGGGAAACAATTCATTGACTGAAATCCTTCCGGTTGTGGTACTAGCCAAATTTGAATACATCACGCCTGCCCACAGGACTACATTCATATTTTCCTTGTTCTTTATTCTGATAATCGGCCCTGTTCTTATGCCTGAAATAAGTATGCGGGCTGGCTTGTCGAGCTTGTCTGTTCCTGTCCATGTATGATTAATATCCCACGAGAAAAACATAGGACCTATGCCTCCTGCAAACATTGCCCCCAATCCAAGATACTCACCCGTAGAACTCGACCGTGCAGTGTATGTGCCGTTCTCCAAATTGTTATACACCCCACTCAACACGCCTCCCAATGCTCCATCGGCATTTAAGGACAAAGGGACTTCGATGTTACTCTTATTATATCCTATTAACGTGTACACATTCAGAAAAGGCAGAATCCACGTATCCAGCCGCATATTGAGCGTATAACCACTGACGGAAGCCGCATCAATGCTAACAATATCCTGTACATTGTTGATATTGAAATCGTTGATTCCCACCCCCATATCAGAAATCTGAACTTTCTGACTCAGGGGCATATAGTTAATCATAACACCGTGAGGCAGAGGCAGTTTAAAGCCCCTATCCGCTGCTTTCTTGCCCAGAAAGGGCAACCAGTACTTATACTTGTACGGTTTGCGGTTTTCCTGTCCAACTTGTTTGAGAGACACGGCATTCTGGGCAGTGCAAACAAGCACCGTCGACATCAATACCAACAAAATAATACTCGCCTTAAAACTTTTCACTATAGTCCTTTAATCTTACTTTCTTAAATCAACAAATAAGATTAGACTTTTGTTCACTGTAAATTTTCAAGAACAGCCACCAGCATTTTCCAAAATTTCTCAACAGACTTAATTTCAGTCTTTTCCTTCGGCGAGTGGGCATCTCGGATATTAGGACCAAAAGAAACCATATCTAATGTAGGGTATTTCGCCGAAAACAATCCGCATTCCAAACCTGCATGAATAGCATGAACATCAGGTGTTTCGCCAAATAGACTTTCGTAGGTGCTACGAGTTACTTTAAGCAATTCCGAGTCAGGATTAGGTGTCCATCCACAGTAACCATCCGAATTTGCCAACTCTGCTCCTGCCATCCTGAAAACCGAAACTACCATATCCCTTACATACATCTTACGAGACTCAATCTCACTGCGCTGACTAGTAGTTATCAGTATCTTATTGCCGTCAACAAACTTTACAGCGGCCAGATTTGTTGATGTCTCCACAAGGTTTTCCATGCGTGTACTGTTAGCAATAACTCCATGTGGGCATGCAATTAGTGCATTCAGCAGATTAGTGTTTGTTGATCTATCTATCACAAATTCAGGCAAATCGGCAGACGATATAGACAATTTAAGCCCTGCATCAGAAAATGAGTATTCATTTTCTATATCAGACGCATAATGGTTGAACTCTGCCACTAAATGCTCCTTATGCTCAGATGGACAGGTAATGACTGCCTTCGCCTCGCGTGGAATGGCATTGCGGAGACTGCCACCATTAAATTCTGCAAGACCGATGGAAAATTTGTCTTTGACTTGCCACAGAAAACGGGCAAGCAGTTTATTGGCATTCCCTCGCTCCAAATGAATGTCACCACCGGAATGTCCTCCTTTTAAGCCTGTTACACTCAGAGTAAAAGCTACACTACCCGACTGTGGAACTTCTTTGGTATATGTAAATATTGCAGTCGTGTCTATGCCACCTGCACAACCCATAAAAATCTCATGATCATCTTCAGAATCTAAGTTAATCAACCTCTGCGACTCAAAAAAGCCTGCTTTTATCTCCTTTGCTCCAACAAGTCCCGTTTCTTCTGTTACGGTAAACAGACATTCTATTGCGCCATGACTAATATTATCGGCAACAAGCACTGCCATCTGAGCCGCCATACCCATACCATTATCAGCTCCAAGTGTTGTGTTGTCGGCATAAACCCATCCTCCGTCTATAATAGGAGTAATCGGGTCGTTTTCAAAGTCATGCTCCTTGTCGCTATTCTTTTCGCAAACCATATCTATGTGCGATTGTAGGACTACAGGTGGAACATCTTCTTTCCCTGCCGTTGCAGCCTTGCTAATCAGCACATTGCCAACATCGTCTTTTTTCCATTCCAAATTATTCTCTTTGGCAAAGTCTATTAGCATTGCTATAATTTTCTCTTCCTTGCCCGAGGGACGCGGCACTTCGCATATTCTTTCAAAGAAATCCCATATAGGCTGCGGCTGCAGTTGTGATAGTATTCCCATTATTTTTTATTTTTTAATGTTTATATTATTAGCTCCAAAGCTAATGATTTTTGTCGTGTCCCGAAAGAAGTGATATTGAGAAATCATAAAAAAATAGAGATCTTCAAGTTGCTGTTAGCTACATGTTCTCATTTACAGTTCCTCATCGGCTTCGATATCCTTGAAATACTTGTAGGTACTCACCTTTAAATCTGCACAAGCATCCTCGTCGCAGACGATAATCCCCTTTTGGTGATTCTGAATGGCTGACACTGTCCAAAAATGGCTGACACAGCCTTCGACGGCATGCTTCAAGGCTTGTGCTTTTGATATTCCGTTGACTATTATTACAACCTCCTTGGCATCCATAACCGTACCAACACCCACTGTCAGTGCCTGTTTAGGTACTTTGTTAGTATCATTATCAAAAAAACGGGAGTTGGCAACAAGAGTGTCGTGGGTCAAGGTTTTTATACGAGTTCTCGACTGCAATGACGAGCATGGCTCGTTGAATGCCAAATGCCCGTCAATCCCTACTCCCCCCAAGAAAAGATGAATACCGCCGTATGATCTTATCTTCTCTTCATATAGCATGCATTCTTTCTCAAGGTTATCGGTCATCCCATTCAGGATGTTGATATTATCGGGCTGTATGTCTACATGTTTGAATAGATGCTCATCCATAAAGTGGTGGTAGCTTTGAGGATGCGAAGGAGGCAAGCCAATATATTCGTCCATATTGAAAGTTACCACATTCCGAAATGAAATATCCCCTGCCTTATGACGACAAATCAGCTCCTTGTAAGTCCCTATTGGAGATGAACCGGTGGGCAAGCCCAAAACAAACGGTCTATCGGCTGTCGGATTAAATTCCTTTATCCTGTTAATCACTATGTTTGCAACACACTTTGATATGTTATCGTAGTTCTTTTGAATTATTAGTCTCATTTTGTATGTTTATATTTTTTGCAATAAGCAGTAGGCTTTACGCACTATACTTTTCGATTCATGTCTTTCAGGCATTTTCATGATGCAAAATATCGTCTTTGCATTCTCTTGTATTTAAAGGCTGAAAGCCTTATGTCTGATAGCGTAGGGCGAAGCCATACGAAAAGAAAATTCGTATAGTATTAAGCACTAAAAGTGCGAAAGCGTTTACCCCTACAGATATAATATTTTTATTTACGACAGTCTGCAAAGCGATACGACCGATAGCCGTATATTGCTATGATTACAAAGCATATAAACGGCAACACAAAAGAAACATTAACCGCAGGCATCTGACCTATGGTTCCAAAATCTATAATTGCGCCTTGAAGTGGGGGCATCAACGCTCCACCAACAATCGCCATCACAAGCCCTGCTGCTCCTAGAGTAATGTCTTCGCCTACTCCCTCTAAAGCTATTCCATAAATAGTTGGAAACATCAAAGACATAAATGCAGAAGTGGCTACCAAGCAGTATAGTCCACCCATACCGTTTATAAATATTACTCCCAAGATGGTTGTCATGCCACCAAGGGCAAATATCATCAGGAGCTTTCGGCTGTTGACATATTTCATCAGGAAGGTACTGATAAACCTGCTCGTCAGAAAAATACCCATTGCCACAATATTGTACATTTGTGCTGTCGCTTTGTCTATTCCCAAGTTATCGGCGTATTGAATAATGAAAGTCCAACACATAATCTGAGTGGCTACATAGAAAACTTGTGCGACTACCCCCTCTCTATATATCTTGTTTTTAATCAAGCGTTTAGCAGACTGCAAAGGATAAATTTTATTTGCATGCCCCGTTTGTGGCATTTTTACTAAAGCAATGACCACCAACATTATAATAACGACAAGCCCCAAAGCAACGTATGGATTACGAATTATCATTAAATCATGTGTTCTGATAACTTCTTTTGTTGCTTCTGGCAATGTAGAAAAAATAAGTTCTCCGGAAGCATCTCTTTGCTTGTCAGAGTCTAATGCTGCCAAGATGACTTTAGATGCAACGAACATTCCTAACAACGATCCTATTGGGTTGAAGGATTGTGCTAAGTTCAGTCTCCTTGTGGCGGTGTCCTTACTGCCCATGGACATGATGAAAGGATTGGAAGTGGTCTCCAAAAATGCTAAGCCAAAGGTCAGAACATACAATGAAATAAGGAAGAAGCTAAACTCCTGATATTGCGCTGCCGGCCAAAACATCAGTGCTCCAATGGCATAGAGTGTCAGTCCCAATAAAATCCCTTTCTTGTAGCTGTATCTCTGTACAAACAAAGCGGCAGGTATTGCCATAGTAGCGTAGCCCCCATAAAAAGCAAACTGCACCAATGATGCTTTAGCATTGGATATTTCCATCACTGTTTTAAAAGCTGCCACCATCGGATTGGTGATATCGTTGGCAAATCCCCAAAGAGCAAACAGGCTAGTTATCAGTATAAACGGCAGCAAATATTTTTTCTCTACCACTTTGGATTTGGGTATATTCATGTGTTTATATTTTGTTTTTAATTGCCACATGTATCTCGCCAATATAATCATTCTCGTATGTGAGAACTCTTCTCATGGCTCGTTTCATATGTTTATATTTTGTTTTTTAATTGTCAGATGTATCTCGCCAATATAATCATTCTCGTATGTGAGGACTTGTTCTCATGGCTCGTTTCATCTGTTTATATTTTTGCAATAAGCTATAGGCTTTATGCTTTTGTCGTTTCATTAATCATTAACAATTCGCCATTCATAATTAAATTTCATGTAGCTTAAAGCCTGCTGCTTGGAAATTTCATCATAGCATCAGTCAGGGTGTTACTCCTTTTTTCAGTATTATATTGCCATATTTGGCGGTCTCGCCCGTCATTACAACTGCAAAAGCACTCTTGGTGCGCTCGTAGAAAGCAAATCTATCAATACGCTCAAGCCCCTCAATGTGAGGATTGGTCTTATGAACAGCTTGCATATATGAGGTCTCGACTGATGAATCCAGCTCGTCACCCTCTACTGCTGCCATCATAATAAGCGGATGTGCCACATATTGATCTAGCTCGAAAAGAGGAAGTATGGCTTCCAACAAAGCAGGAATGCGCAAGCCGTCGGCTCTGAGAACCCGACCGTTAAAGCTCTCGCCCGGAAAGTGAGCATCGGCAAGCACTATCTCGTCGCCGTGTCCCATTCGGGCTAACACTTCTAGCAACTTAGGACTGATAATGGGTGATATTCCTTTTAGCATGACTTGTTTTTATTTTTGAACGCAAGATACTGATTATATAATCTATTCCAAAGTTCCTGCTCATTTTTATCAGGTTCGATGACTTGCGTGTTGTAAGCAATCCTGCTTCGGACTTCGTCGACAGAGCTTGCCAATCCTGCTCCGAAAAACACAAATAATGCTGCCCCCAATACTGTAGTTTCTTTTTGGTCTATCAGCCTGACAGGCACTCCGCAGACATTGGCTCTCAGCTGATTCCAAAGTCGGTTTTTTGAACCTCCGCCGACACAGATTATACTTTCAGCTCTGAAATTCCCTGCTTCCTCTAATGCCTCCAGTGCTTCACGCAGGCGATATGCCAAGCTCTCCAAAAAAGCTCTGTATATTTGTCCTCTTGTGGTGTTGATGGTCAGTCCGCCAATATGTCCGCCGCCACTACTTGTGCCGTCATCATAAAAAGCAGGGTCTATATGCAAACCCTCAGCACCTGCCGAGGTTTGCTCTGCATCGGCAATCATAGTTTCGTATAATTCATCGCCCGACAAACCCTGATAATAATTGCGTGAAAACCATTCCAACACTCCGGAGCCAAGCCAGTTCTGACCAATATTATAAACCCCTGAAACAGCATCTGCTTCAGTTGTCAAATTTCTTTCCAACTCTTTCTCTGTTGCCTTAAACGACTGACTACGAGCCATTAGTATCTCCCATGTTCCCGAACTCAGTACGGGCTGATTCAATGCTGCTCCCGAGCCGTAGACTGCAAACTGTGTGTCGTGTCCTGCCAAAAACACAGGCACATCAACAGGCAAACCCGTTTCTGCATTAGCCTTCGCAGTGATAACAGCCACCTGCTGTCCCGGCTCTCCTATTTCGCTAAACAACTTTTCGTCTATACCAACGGCATTTAAAATACTTGTAGACAAGGTCCTGCTGTTCAGATCTGCAAACATTGACGTACCCAACATGGTGGCATCATTGACAAATGCTCCCGACAATCTGTTAATCAATAACGAAGGGATAAATAAAAATCGATATGCCTTGTCTATGACACCAGGACGATTTTCCTTAAACCAAATCATCTTGTTGATAGTATTGAAGGCATAAGGGTAAACCCCCGAAATACTGTATAATTCCTATAACGGAACGTATTTGTCGATATTACTCATTATAGCAGTCGTACGCTGACACTGCCACGAAACAACGGGATAAAGCAAAATGCCACTCTCGTCGACAAATGCTCCATCGACACCAAAGGTCGTTACTGTTACCCCTACAATTCTCTCACAATCAATCGCCGACGTAACAATACGTGAGGCTTCGCTCAGTTTCCCCCACAGCTTTTCCAAATCCCAAATGCGCCCTCCAGAATAATGTGGGTCTTCGTCGGTTTCGTTGGGCATGGTGTGTGAGGCAACAATTTGTCCATTAACATCCATAGCAATAACCCGAA
>JBKECW010000025.1:0-7608 GCA_047975005.1 Bacteroidales bacterium
AACCATTGGTATTGATTTGGGCTTCAATTTTTTTGCTCTCTATAAAAAAAACTGCAGTAACAGGATTATCCCTGATAAACACCGTCCTTTTCAAAATCTATTCTTATTGGACTGCTACGTATCCCAAATTCTGCTACCCATCTGACACCTCTCTAACTGCTACCTCTTTTGGCGACTCCATACAACTCAGTACCGGCATAAAAGTGATATGTTGATATTTTGGAGAGTTTTATTATAGGCTTTACATAGCCTTCTCCATAGCCGGGGATTGCTCCATTTGTTTTAAATCCAAAAAGGAATGTTGCATTCGATTTGGAAAAGACAAAAGTACATTTATCATCGTTATTATTATTTTTAGTTTGCTTTAAAAAATATTCTAATAGTGCAAATAGATAAAATCTAATAGGTGTTTTACATAATGAAATAATATTGATTTTTAAGAAAATGACATGTTTGTATGTGCCTTACATGTAGATGATTATGTGCTTAAGGTCTTTTTTACTGTAACTATTATTTCTTAGTACATGACAAAAAATAAATGCTTAAATATTAACTAATTAAACATCTATATTATTTGAATAAGACGTTGATTTTTCCGTATCTTAGAGAAATAATACCACTCATTTCTCAAGACATGAAAGAAACCAACGTCGGGTGTAAGGATACAGACAATATAGTGAGTTGTATTAGCTAATAAAAAACAAGTTGAACCGAAGGAAAAAGTTATGCATTTTGTGATGTGCCTCAAAGTCGAGGTGACAGTTGTCTTTTATTTTGAGATATATTTGCCTCTAATTTGCTGCATTCTGCTTTTATCTCCAAAGAAGTATGATATGAATCTCTTTATTTTTTCTCTCTCTCAGTGCAGTAATTAATACAACATGGATGAATTTATGTCTTATATATTGAATTAATTAGCTATCTTTGCCGTGTTTTTCAAGAATGAAATAATATAAAAGATAATATACAATGCGAAACAAGGGAATAATTACCGCTATTGCAATTTTTGTCGCAGTTGTCTGTATTTACCAGCTCACATTCACTTTTGTGGGAAGGAAGTGGGACAGCGCCGCTGACGAATATGCCTCGGCAAAAGCCGAGCAAGAATCTGATTTTAGTCTAAAGTCTGCTACATTCTCACGGGCAAGGAATAATTTTCTAGACTCTGTTAGTAATAAGGAGGTTCTAAACCTCGGAATTGCGAAGTTCACATTAAATGATGTGCGACAAAACGAGTTGAATTTGGGATTGGATTTAAAGGGAGGAATGAACGTTGTTATGGAGGTTTCAGTTGCAGACCTAATAAGGGCATATGCAGCAAATCCTGCCAATCCTGCATTCTTGGCAGCAATGGATGCGGCAACAAAGAAATCTAAGAATAGTCAGGATGATTTGTATTCTCTTTTTATCGAATCATATTTAGAGCAAAATCCAGGGGGATCGTTAGTTCCGGTATTTGCTTCGTATGAAATGAAAGACAAGATTACAAACTCTATGTCTAACAAAGATGTAGAGAAAGTAATAAGAGCCGAGATAGATGATGCTCTGGATAATTCATTTAATGTGCTGAGAGAGCGTATTGATAAGTTTGGTGTAACTCAGCCGAATATTCAAAAGATGCAGACTCCGGGTCAGATTATGGTGGAATTGCCTGGGGTGACTGAACCCGAACGAGTTAGAAATTTATTGCAGGGAGCTGCCAATTTAGAGTTTTGGCCAGTCTATAAGGTTAGTGAGTTGGTAAATCAATTTAATCAAGCGAATACTGTAATAAAAAACAAGAAGGATTTAGAGAAGGAATCTATAAAAGACACTTCTTCAATTTCTCAGCTTGCAGATAATTTGGTTTCTGAGAGTCAGGATTCATCGGCGACATCAGCAGCCATAGATTCTTTATATGGTGAGAATGGTGCTTTAAGCGATTCGATGACAATGGCAATGTTCGAGGAGCAAGCTCCATTATTTGCTAAGTTGCAATTTAGTCAGAGTCCAGATGGGAATACGCCTATGCTAGGCTTTGCAGTAAAGAAAGACACGGCAATAATAAACGAGTATTTGAATTACCCCGAAGTTAAAGACGTGTTTTCGGGATTACGCTCTGATATCAGATTTGCATGGCAACATTTTAAAGAAAGCGCAGAGTCTGGAGAATATTTTGCTCTCTATGCTCTGAAGGTTGAAACTCGTGATGGCAAGGCTCCATTGTCTGGAAATGTTATTACTGACGCCAGAGCAGGAGCAGATCCTCTTACAAATCAGCCTGAAGTGACTATGCAGATGAACTCCGAGGGAGCTGCGACGTGGGCAAGATTAACAAGAGAAAATATCGGCAACTTTATTGCAATTGTGCTTGATGATCAAGTTAAGAGTGCTCCGATAATCAATGGAGAGATTACAATGGGGCGTTCTAGCATTTCGGGCAGCTTTACTCCTGCCGAGACCAAAGACCTTGCTAATATACTGAAATCGGGAAAAATGCCAGCAAGAGCAAGGGTTGTTCAAGAGCAAGTGGTTGGTCCATCTTTAGGGAAAGAGGCTATTCAGAGCGGTATGATATCATTCTTGATTGCATTTGGATTGGTACTGTTGTATATGTTGTTCTTTTATGGCGGAAATGCAGGAGGAGTAGCAGATATTGCATTGTTAATCAACATGCTTTTCGTCTTTGGAGTTCTTGCTTCATTGGGGGCCGTTTTAACTCTTCCGGGTATTGCCGGTATAGTCTTGACCTTGGGTATGGCGGTCGATGCGAATGTCCTAATATTCGAGCGTATTCAGGAAGAGCTGCTTGGCGGAAAAGGGATAAAACTTGCAATAAAAGAAGGATATAGGAATGCTTTGTCAGCTATACTTGATGGTAATATAACAACATTCCTGACAGGTGCCGTTCTTTATATATTTGGGTCGGGACCAATTAAAGGATTCGCAACGACTCTCATGGTTGGTATCGTTACCTCCTTGTTTTGTGCTATATTTATATCTCGCTTGTTGTTTGAGATGCAACTTAAAAAGAATAGGGACAATATTAAATTTACCACACCGTATACTGCTAATTGGCTAAGAAATACCAAAATAAATTTCATTTCTAAACGTAAGACTGCTTATATTATCTCTGCAGTAATGATTGCTGTTAGTATATTGTCAATTACTTTCCGTGGACTTGACTATGGTATAGACTTTAAGGGTGGACGTACTTTTGTATTCCAATTTGAAGAAGACGTAAATCTTGAAAGCGTAAAACTTTCACTGGCCGGCAAGTTTGGTAGCACCCCTGATGTCAAGACCTACGGAGATGCAAAAGGCATTATTGTTACGACTGACTATAAGATTGACGAAGGTGTAACGGCAGAAGAGAATGAGAAAATTGACACTGAAGTTGAAGATTTGCTTTATGACGGTCTTAAAGATCTTGCAAAAGAGGATGTGAACAAACAAGAATTTCTGAAGAATTATAGAATAAGTTCGGAGAAGGTAGGTCCTACTGTCTCGAAGGACATAAAGAACGGAGCTATTATTTCTATCTCGATAGCATTATTGTTAATATTTGCATATATCGTGGTAAGGTTTCTTAACTGGCAATACGGTATTGGAGCGATTGCATCTCTGACTCATGATTCAATAATAGTTCTAGGGATATTCTCTATCTTTCATGGTATATTGCCGTTTTCTATGGATATCGACCAGTCGTTTATAGCTGCAATACTTACGGTTTTGGGGTATTCTATTAATGATACAGTTATTGTATTTGACAGGGTCAGGGAGAATTTTAAACTTCACCCCAAGATGAAATACAATGAGTTGATGAATATGTCTATAAACTCTACATTGCGCCGTACCTTTAGTACATCAATGAGTACCTTGGTTGTACTTTTTGCAATATGTATTTTTGGAGGAACTTCAGTCAGAGGCTTCGTATTTGCTTTGATTGTAGGGATACTTGTCGGTACTTACTCTTCTATATTTGTAGCTACGCCTATTGCGTATGATACATTGAGAAGAAGTAAAAAAGGATAATGATAAATTAGAGAGAGAGAGGCATTCAAAGGCCTCTCTCTCTAATTTTACTTGCAAGGTGCTATGGCTAGATGCGTGTTTGAATAAGTCGGAGTATGGGAGAAAGCTTAATTGGTCTTAATAAAAAGAATAAAAAGAGGGAGGAGATTCTCAAAGTCGCTCAGGATATCTTTAGTAAGCAAGGATATAAAAAAACAACCCTTGACGAAATAGCAATAGCTGTACAGAAAGGGAAGAGTTCTTTGTACTATTACTTCAAGAGTAAAGAGGAACTATTTAACGAGGTAATTCTTTGGGAAGTCGAACTGCTAAAGAATGAACTTTCTCGGGTAATAAATCGGAATATTACTCCGATAGAGAAATTGAGGGAGTATATTATTACCAAGTTGATGACCTTTAGGGGTTTATCCAACCTCTACAACACGCTAGGAAAAGATGAGCCTGCAAAAGAGTTTATAGATAAAATAATGAGCAAGTATGACCGAGAGGAAGTGAGAATGATAAAAAGAATTCTCATTGAGGGAGTACGTCAGGGCGAGTTTGAAGTTTATGACTTTTCTCTTGCTGCAACAGGAATAACAACTGCAATAAAAGGTTTGGAAATGCCATTGTCAGCAGGAAGTTATGGTCATATAAATCTGAGCAAAAGTGTAGACAATATTATAAAGATTATCTGCTACGGAATAGTCAAGCGATAATTAGTTTAATGAGTTTAAGGCTTTTTCTATTTCTCGTCTTACTGTTGCGTATGGACATTTGAAATTGTTTACCAAGAATGTGAAAGTATAAGTCTTGCCCGAAGCCCCTTTGTAATATCCACCATAGCAACGAACTCCGCTCAGAGTCCCACTCTTTGCCAAAATCCGTCCTTCGGGAGTATTTGAAAACCCTAGTTTTTTACCATCAGGAAGAGAGTTTATAAAAGCTCTGCTGCACTTAGACTTATTTCTCATATATTGGAGAATATCAACAAAAAAGTCCGGAGAGATGGCATTAAATCTAGATAATCCACTTCCGTCGAACATTGACAGGTAATTAGGGTCTAAGCCATTTTGTCTCCAATACTGCAATACTAGCTCTATGCCGGTAGTGGTGCTGCCAAGTCCTTCTTTTTCATATGCAATTTGTTTTATGAGATGCTCTGCAATTAGATTAGAACTAGTATAGTTAAGTTCTTTGACAATATATGCCAAATTTGGCGATTCGTGGGTGTATATAATTTTCTTGATAACAGGAGTTGTGTCCTTTGCAACTTTCGGCTTGCCTAATATATTTATGCCTCTCTTGAGGAGATGGGATTTGAGCTGTTCGCCGAAAAAGATTGGGGGATTTCCGATTGAGCCTTTAATGCTAAAATCGGTTTTACCTTTAGGAATTGTCCCGAATATTTCTCGTTTATTTGCCAGATGTGATCCATAAATATACGCATTATCGCTTTTATTGTCTGACGATGTAACATGATTTTCAAAGTTGTTTATGTCGATAATTTCGGGCGATATATTTAATATTTCAGTCTTTTTATTTGCTGTTGTAGGCGAGAAAAGGTGTACTTTATATGTGTTTTCGCAAACCGATAGGGCATAACTGCCTGCGCCATAGTAGTTGCCCATATCCTCCCATGTCCATTTAGATGGCGTTGGCATATTGTCGTAGATGGATAAATCTATAATAATATCGCCGGCTATGGTGTTTATTTCAAGTCTGTCAAGTTGTTGGTAGACTGAGTCAAGCAGTGACTCAATGGAGCAGTTTCCGAAGCGTTCTGAGCATAATGTCGGATCGCCTCCTCCTTTTATTATGAGGTCGCCAACTAGTATTCCTAATTTGTTGCCAACCTCCTCGCTTATGCCAAATTGGGTTTTGAATGTATAATCCTTCCCTAGTATTTCTAGTGCAGTGGCAGAACTTATTATTTTGTTTACCGATGCAGGCGACAAGGCAAGTTGATTATTTTTCTTATAAACTGTTTTTCCGGTCTTTGTCTCTACAACCTTATAGGCAACTAGGCTAGATTTGAAAATGTCGTTATTGTCAAGGTTGCTAAAAGATTGGGCATTAGTATTGAGTATACTTATGAAAAAAGATATGTATATAAGTATAATAAGCTTCATTTGGCACATTTTCTTTATAAACATTAAGTTACAGGCAATATACAAAAAGAGCAGGATTTTATACCTGCTCTTTTTGTATATTATTATTAACACTAGAATTTCTCAACGTGAATTTGACCTTCTGGATTTTTTCGGCTCCATTCAGTAAGTCCTTTCTTCTCAAGATTTTCTGTTACGGTGGCAATCATCTTTGGATTGCCACACAGGAATACATGAGTTGTATTAGGGTCAATTTTTGCACCCGTAAACTTCTCTATATCTCCATCAGCAATCATCTCTTGGATGAACTTGCTAGATCCATTCCACTGAGTCTTCTCTCTGTTTGGCTCTGTGATAGTTGGCAGATAAAAGAATTTTTGTGATAGTGTCTGCAGTAACTGTAGCTCCGAAGAATATCCAAGGTCCCAACTGTTAGCAGCTCCATGTATAACAGAGATATTTCCTTTCCGATGGAGGGCATCTGTTCTGAGCATACTGAGATAAGGGGCTACTCCTGTGCCGGTGGCAATGAGCACAATATTCTTGTCTTCGGGCACTTGGTTGAGGGTGAACATTCCAACGAATTTTTGTCCCACAAAAACACGGTCGCCAAGCTCTAAGTTAAATAGTCTTGGAGTTAGAGCTCCTGAGTGTACCAATGTAATATAAAACTCTAAATACTCCTTGGTCTGCGAAGACGAGGCAATTGAATATGCTCTTTTTATTATTTTATCTTCTGCATAGGTATCCATTTCGGGTTGTGCTTCGGCGCATCTTTCACATGACGAAGGTAAACCTATGGCGACGAATTGTCCCGGAGAGAAATCCGGTAGTTCCCATCCGTCTGGTGCAATCCTAAAAACTTTCATTATCGGTGATACCTGTATCACCTGCGTTACTACTCCATTAAGTGTTTCCATTTTCTTTCTAAGTTTTTACAAAGATACTATTTTATTTTAAATGAATGAAGCTTTGTGCTTGTGTCTATTTGTCTAAATAATCGTTTTTTTTTATTACTTGTAGTAAATGCAAACCTGTTAAAAAATAGTATTATCTTGGAGAAAATTTTGCAAAGCTGTAACGTTTGCAAAAACATCTTGTCTTTAAGATTGAAAACGATAAAAAATTGGAGATAAAGCATCAACATATTGTTGACCGGTGCATGAAGGGCGATACTAAGGCTCAGTTTCAGCTATACGAACTGTATCACAGGGCAATGTATAACACTAGTCTACGTATAGTCTGCAACGCCGAGGATGCGGAAGACCTTATGCAAGAGGCATTTATGAAGGCTTTCGACAAGCTGTATCAGTATAAGAAGGAAGTGGAGTTTGGAGCATGGTTGAAAAGGATTGTAGTCAACCATTCTATTAACTTCATCAAGAAAGACAAGCCTTTTATGGAAGAATTTGACAACAATTACGCGAAGGAGACAAACGACGAAACATCAGAAGAAATACATCTGGATATGAGCAAGCTAAAGACTGCACTCGAACAGTTGTCC